>NZ_JBFBAD010000003.1:0-116142 GCF_040682075.1 Actinoplanes sp. NPDC051411
CCCCACTTGGGAGGCGGGGCAGCGGTCGTTGCCGGTCATGGTCTTCCGTCGCCGCATGTGCTTAGTCGCGCTTCCAGAAGGGCTTGCGGGCCGGGGCGCTCCCACCGCCCGTTCCCGGGTTGCCGCTCCCGCCCGTCGTGCCGCGGCTGTCGCCCTCGGCGTCGGCATCGGCTGGACCGTTGACACCGCCGCGCTTGTCGGCGGGGCCGCCGTCGCTGAAGGCGGTCAGGGCGGCGAGGGCGGAGCTCCACTTGGTGTCGAGGGGTGCGTCGCCGTTGAGGAGGGTGACCAGGTCGTGGAGCGGGGTGAACTCGGGCCCGGCCAGGGCGGCGACCAGGACGGACAGACGGCTGGCCAGGTCTTCCAGGAGCTCGCGGCGCTCGTAGGGCTCGGCGCCGGACGCGTCCCGCAGGCGCTGGGCCTCGGTCGCGGCCAGAGCGCGGGCGTCCTCGACCGACAGCTCGCCACCGGCGTAGGCCGCCATCCGGCCGGCCGGGGCCATTGCCGGACGGGCCGCGAAGGACGGCGCCGAACGGCCCGGACCGCTGCCGCGGTGCAGCTTGGCCGCCCGGATCGGCGCGAACGGGGCCGGTGCTCGCGGCGGCATCGGTGGTGCGATGCCGGCCGGCATCGACGCGGTGCCGGCGGCCAGGATCATCATCGGGGCCGCCTCGCCGCCCGGCGCCGCCCAGCCCGAGGGCAACTCGACCGGCTGGGTGACCCGCCGGATCTCGCCGCCCTCGTTGACCACCCGGCTGTCGACCGCGACGAACGCGGTGAACCGGCACAGCACCCCGAAACGCAGCGAGGTCGTCACGATCCGCTGCTCCAGCGTGTGATCGCCGGCCGCGTAGGCGTCTTCCAGGTCGCGCAGCCGCGCCCGCGCCCACTGCGCGACGACCGCGGACTCGGCCCGCCGCTGCAGCGACACGGTCGTCGTGAACTCGGTGTCGTCGCGCAGGCGGCCGGTGACGGTGAGCGTGCCCTCGGGCGATCCGGTGTAGCGGCCGGTCACGACCAGCGGGACGCCCGGATAGATGCCGGGGAGCCGGGCGGGGCTGCGCTCGTCGTCGATCAGCCGCACGCCGGAGGCGGTCACCCGCAGCCCGGTGACCAGCGGCGAACCGATGCGCCGGTGGATGTGCTCCATCGCCTCGTCGAGCCGGTCCTCGCTCTCGACCAGCTCGGCGCGGCCGGCGCCCAGGGCGGCCAGCCGGCCCAGGAAGCCCGCGTTGACCGCCCGGTCGATGCCGATCGTGTGGATGCGCGTCGGTCCGACGGCTGCCGCGACCTCCTGGATGATCTGGTCCTCGTTGCCGACCTGGCCGTCGGTGACCAGCACCAGGACCCGGTCGCGTCCCTCCGAGGCCCGCAGCAGGTCGAGGCCCTTGACCAGCGGGGTGAGCAACTCGGTGCCGCCCCGGGCGTCGGCCCGGGACAGGTGCTCGACCGCGCGGAAGCGGTTGCGGTCGCTCGCCTCGGACAGCCCCGGGCCGAGGTCGGCCGGGTGGTCGATCTCGTGGTCGAAGGTCAGAACCGCGAAACGGTCGGCCGTGGTGAGCGTGTCGACGACCCGGGCCGCGGCCCGCCGGGCGGCCACCATCTTCCAGCCGCCCATGCTGCCGGAACGGTCGAGCAGCAACACGACGTCCTTCGGCTGCGCGGTCGTCTTGGCGTCGTCGGGCGGCAGAACCACCAGCTGGTAGACACCCTCGTCGCCGTCCCCGGTCTCGTCGGGCACCGCCACGGCCGTCTCGGCACCGCCCGAATAGGCCAGCCGCAGCACGAAGTCGCGGTCGGCGCGCTCGCCCGGCCGGATGCTGACCGTGCCGCTGCGGTCGGACACCGTGTGGAGGCTCGACCGCACGTCGCCCAGGGTCAGCCCGGCCGGATCGATCTCGACGTCGATGGACAGCCGGAGCGGGTTGGGGAAGCCGGGCAGCAGCACCGGCGGCGTGATGCGCGAGGCGTCGGGCACCGCGTCGGTGTCGAGGAGCTGCCCGTCGCCCGCCTGCGGGCCCGCGATCGGCGTGCCCGGGATGTAACGCGGTGCGACGACCAGCGGGAACCGGAACATGGCGGCGCCGTCCTCGAACGGCAGCGGCCCGACCAGGCTCAACTCGACCACGACCCGCTCGGCCGGCTGGATGTTGCCGGCCCGCATGGTGAAGACGTCGGGCCGCTCCTCCTCGGCGATCGAAGCGCGCTGACCGGCCGCGATCGCCTGGTCATAGGCCTCGCGGGCGGCGGCCCGCTCCCGCAGCTCCGCCTCGACGGTGTGGTTGTCGGCGGTCAGGGTCATGCCGGTGACCGCCGCGCGGTCGGGCAGCGGGAAGACATAGGTCGCCTCCAGCGGCACGTCGTGCGTGTTGACGAACTCGGTCACCACGACCGTGCGCGCCACCAGCCCGCTGATCTTGGAGCGGACGCTCAGCCGGTCGAGCGGCAGGTTGCCGCGGTCGGTGCGGAGCACGCCGAAGCCGGCGTCGGGCAGGATCCGGACGCGCTCGAGCTCGCCGGGGCCCATCGGGTTCACGGAAATGGTCATGCTGAACTCCCATCGAGTAGGCCACGGGCATCGAGCAGATCGAGAAGCGGAGCGGCGGCCGCGGCGATGTCGTCGCGATCGCGGTCGGAGATCGGGTAGGGCACCAGCAGGATCACCCCGCCGGCTAGCGCGACGCCGTTGACCGGGCGGACCACGGGCGAGCGGGCCGCGGCCGAGTCGGTCGTGGCCGAGTCGATCGTGGACTGGGCCATGCGGCTCAGGTCGCGGTGCGCCGGCGCCTCGTGGTTGGCCGGCGCCTCGTGGTTGGCCGGTGCGGCGGCAGCCACCGGGGGGCGGGCCCAGAAACGCATATGACGGTCATCGGCCGCGCCGTCGGGCGCCGGGCCGTCGGCCTCCAGCAACGCTTCCGGTATGTGCGAGAGCTCCGCCAACTCGTCGTCGGAGAGCCAGTTGATCTCGCCCTGGATCTGTGACAGCGACCGGCCCGCCGCCTGCCGCCTCTTGATCGCCACCAACTGTCGCAGGTGGCGGGGACCGTATAGAGCGGTGCGGCCGCGCATGCCGAGTGGGCGGTCGACCAGGCCGATCGTCGTATACCACCGGATCGCGCGGCGATCGGGCACGTCACGGATGCGGCCGTCGCCGGCGCCGGAGTATTCCGCCGCCAGCGCCTGCCGCACCTTCTCGACCAGCTCGTCCATCGTCCACACGCCGAGCAGTCTTTCACTGTCACGGTGACACTGTCAATGTTCTGGTAATTCAGTGCCGACCGTGACAGCATGTCTCCGTCGGGCCCGCCGGGACCGGCCGAGCAACCGGGGGATCGATGGTGTTCGTTGACCGACAGCAGGGAGGGTCGCTATGCAGAGGGGCATGCGAAGACGCGATGTCATGGGAGCGGCCGCGGCCGGGCTGGCGGGTGCATTGGTGACCGGCCAGGCGGCCGGGGCCAGCGGGCCCGGGCCACTGCACCCCGGCCGGCTCCGGCTGATCAACCTGTCCCACGTCAACGACCCGGCGACCACCAACGTCTACCCCGGCGACCCGCCGTTCGAGCTCGAGACCATCGCCACGATCGAGGACGACGGCTATTTCCTCCAGTTCGTCAAGGAGGGCGAGCACACCGGCACGCACTGGGGAGCGCCCGGCCACTTCAACCAGGGCCAGCCGCTCGCCGACGAGCTCGATCTCGAAGACCTGTTCCTGCCCGCGGTGAAGATCGACGTTCGGGCGAAGTGTGCCCGCAACGCCGACTACGAGGTGACGATCGACGACATCAAGGCGTGGGAGAAGCGCCACGGCCGCATTCCCGACGAGTCCATGGTGATCATCTGGACCGGCTGGGACGCCCGGTGGGGCACCGACGCCTACTTCAACTACGACGCCGGCAAGACGATGCACCAGCCCGGCTTCGCACTCGACACGATCCAGTGGCTGGTCGACACCGGCCGCCTCGGCCGTCGTGGTGGCACCGGCACCGACACGTTCAGCCCCGACGTCGGCACCGACCTGACCTATGCGGTGTCCCTGCTGGTCTACCAGCGTCACCGGATCAGCCTCGAGATCCTGGCCAACCTGGCCGCGTTGCCCGCGACGGGCGCGCACATCCTCTGCGGTGGCCACATCAACAAGAACGGAGCCGGCTCGACCGCCCTGATCTACGGCCTCCTCCCGCCCGCCTGAGCCGGAGGCACCTCGGCGGTCCGGCAACCGGTCCGCCGGCATCGACCGCCGGGCCGGCGCCGGGGCGGCGGTCAGAGAGCGAGGCGGAGGCCGGCGGTCAGGGGACTGGGGTGCCGCCGGGCTGGAGCTGGCCGTTGGCGGTCAGCTCGTAGGGGGCGTACTGCGTCTGGTGTTCGGTCGGCTCGTCGTAGGCCACCACGGCTACGACCTTGGGGTAAGCGGACAGATCGGCGAAGTTTTCGAGGGGGACGACGGCAGCATGAGTTTCGGCCAGACCGACCAGCGTCACGTGCCAGGCCGCGACCGCGGTCGGCACGATGTCGGTGGACGACTTCCAGCCGGTCAGCGACGAGCCGTCGCTGAGGGTCGTGGTGCCCAGCGTCAGCTTGCCGATGCGCCAGCCGCCCTTGTTCACGGCACTGTCACTCACGTAGCGGAGGGCCAGCAGCACATGCTTACCCGCGTACGCCGAAAGGCTGAAGGAAACCGCGACCGTGCCGTTGCTCGCGGCCGTGAGGGCCGGCCCGAGGGTCCCGGTGACCGTCCGGTCGCCGGTGACCGGCGTGTAGGACCGGCCGCCGTCGGTCGAGACCTCGACGTAGGCGAAGTCGTAGGAGTCCTCCAGGTCCCAGGCCGTCTCCATGCGCAGTGTCGGGTCGGTGGTGGGGACGGTGATCGGCAGGACCGCGGAGTGGTCGAGGTTGCTGTCGTTGCCCGAGAAGAGGGTGCCGTCGGCGATGGTCCAGCCGGTGGGCAGCGGCGGCAGGTAGCGCGCGCCCCGGAAGGCGACCGACCGCAACGGCGTCGGCAGTGGCACGTAGTCGGCGCCGTTTGGCGCCGCGCCCGGCGTGTCATAGGCGGCTGGATTGTCCAGGTTGACCGTCGAGCGCAGGCCGGCGGCGATCACGTGGCTCTTCGGGATGCCGGTGATCGTGGCGCCCGGCTGGTCGACGATCCGGTCGACCAGCGTCATGGTCTGGAAGTCGTGCAGGGTCTGATAGAGCCCGGTCCCGGCCGGCAGCACCGCCGCGACCCCGGGCAGGCCGTGGTTGACGCCGTCCCGATGGAGCCGGGTGATCGTGTCCGGCCCGAAGCGGTCGGCCAGATAGATCATGAACTGGTAGGCGTTGCCGTAGTCGGCGAGCACGTCGCCCGGCGCGCCCTCGTCCCACAGGTTCAGCGAGTTCTGCGGGCCGCCGCAGACCCGCGGGTTCATGTTGTAGGTGGTGCGCACCGTTCCGAAGCCTTCGAAGCACGTGATGTGGTTGTCGAAGCCGGGCTCGTCGACCGTTGCGCGCGCGTCGACATAGCCGGTGAGCGTCTGGGCATAGTCGGACATGCCCTCGTTGACCCACGTGACCTCGCCCGGGTCGGAGTAGTACTCCAGCAGGTGCTGCCACTCGTGCGCGAACGTGCCCTCGTACATCCGCGGATGGGCCGGGCGGGAGGTGCACAGGTCGTCGGTCGGGTCGGAGGGCGGATTGGCGCCCATCCGGTGCAGCCAGTCGTAGGCGTCGATCGTCATGACGTTGCGGTCGAACAACTCGTTGAGCTGGGGCGAGAAGAACCCGGCGACGTAGGTCACGGCGTCGGGGAAGTGGTAGTAGTTCGCGTCCCGCACGTTGTCGACCAGCGTGACCGTCTTGTCGCCGTCGCCGGTGAAGTCGCCGTCCATCGCCGCGTCCGCGCCGTCGCGCGACGGCGGCGTGCTGAACGCGGTGGTCTCCTTGGGATAGATCGTTCCGTCGAACTCCTTGACCAGGTCCGACACCTGGGTGTCGGTCACCGCGATCGAGCCCTTCCGGCAGTCGGCGGCCGGGAAGGCGATGTCCTGGGCGACCCACACCTCGATGTGCTGGCCGACCGCCCGGAGCGTGTAGCTCTTCCGGTAGTACTTGCCGGTGGTGTCGTCGAGTCCGAGCCACTCCCGCACGGTGCCGACCGCGGGCGTCCCGGCGGCCGGGCGCCGCGAGTCGGCGTGCGGGCGATAGTGGGGCTTGGGCAGCGGGCGTCCGTCGAGGGTGAAAGAGGTCCGGTCCAGTTCCCGGGCATCCGGCGCGGCGGCCCGGCCGGCGGGCGAAACGCCGTGGTGCGCGACGGGCGACGCAGCGGCCGGGTCCGAAGCGGACAAAACCCCGAAGTATGGCGCAACCAGCGCGACTACCGCAAAGAAACCGAAGCGGACGCGATCCATGAAACTGGACGCTACTCGACCCGCGACCAGGGGATTGCCAACACGCTGCTATTCGAACAAGGAGTGGTCGCGGCCGCCCTCGGCCCGCTTGCGGGCCCGCCGGCGCATCTGCACCACGACCGCGTCGATCACCGCCACCACGGCCCACGCCGCGAGCAGCCACCCCGGCAGCTTCCACCCCATCCGGAACAGCAGGATCGAGAGCACCGTGCACACCACGAACCCGAATGCGGCCAGGATCAGGCGCAGGTTGAGCGGCGAATATGGTTCGTCGACCGTCCCGCGCCGGCCGTGGGGTTGCGAGCCGATGGGCATGGGGCGAGCCTACCCGCCCTCCGAAACCATCAAACGACCACGCTTTTCGCACATCGTGTTCACAAAAGAAACACACGTCTGTGCTGTCATCGGTTGATGACCGCCGACCAGATCGCCTATATGGACATTGCCGCGAAGGCCGCGGTCGCGGCCGCCGGTGACTACAAGCAGCGCCTGCTCGCGGCGATGGACATCCGGCCCGGGCACGTCGTGGTCGACATCGGATGCGGGCCCGGCATCGACCTGAGATCGCTGCTCGCCGCCGGGGCCGAGGTCGTCGGCGTCGACCGGGATCCGGCGATGGTCGCGGAGGCGCGCCGGCGCGCGCCGGGTGCGGATGTACGCCGGGGCGACGCGCACGCCCTGCCGGTAGCCGATGCGAGCGCGGACCGTGCGCGTACGGATCGGGTGCTGCAGCATCTCGCCCAGCCGGACGCCGTCCTGGCGGAGATCTTCCGGGCCCTGCGGCCCGGTGGCGTGGTCGGGCTCGCCGAGCCGGACTGGGACACGCTCACCGTGGCCGCCGACGACGTCGAGACCAGTCGCGGGTTCGCGCGGTTCACCGCCGGCCGGGTGCGCAACCCGACGATCGGGCGCGAGCTGGCCCGGATGACCGTGCGGGCCGGGTTCGAGCTGCGGTCGGTCGAGGCGGTGCCGGTGGTGTTCCGCGACTTCGAGATCGCCGACCGGATCCTCGGGCTGAGCCGCAACAGCGCCCGAGCGGTCGAGGCCGCCCAGCTCCGGGAGGATGTGGCCACCTCCTGGCTGTCCGGCCTCGCCGATCCGCGTGACCCGTTCCTCGCGTCCTTCCTCTGCTACCTGGTCACGGCCGAGCGCCCGGCGCGAGGATGACCAGCTGCTGGGTTGCCCGGGTCATCGCGACGTAGCGGTCGACCGTGCCCTCGATGCCGGATCCGAACGTCGCCGGGTCGATGAGCACGACCAGGTCGAACTCGAGTCCCTTGGCCAGTGACGGCGTCAGCGAGCGCACGCGGTCCGTCCCGGCGAACGACGGATCACCGATCACACAGGCGACTCCCTCGGCGTGCGTGGACAGCCACTTGTCCAGAACGTCCGGCAGCGACGACACCGGCCCGTACACGACCGGCTGGCCGCCCCGGCGGATCGAGGTCGGCACGTTGGCGTCCGGCAGCGCGGCCCGGATCACCGGTGCGGCCTCCTCCATGACCTCCTCCGGCGTCCGGTAGTTGATCGTCAGCGACGACATGCGGACCCGGTCCAGGCCGACCCGCGCGAGTCGTGACGTCCACGACTCGGTGAACCCGTGACGGGCCTGCGCCCGGTCCCCGACGATCGTGAAGCTGCGCGCCGGGCACCGCAGGATCAGCATCTGCCACTCCGCGTCGGTCAGCTCCTGCGCCTCGTCGACCACGACGTGCGCGAACGGCCCGGCGAGCCGGTCGACCGCGACCGGCGCCAGCACCGAGTCGTCCTCGAGCGACGTCCGCATGTCCTGCCCGCGCAGCATCGTCCACACGCCTTCGCCGTCGTCGTACTCGTTGGCGGCCAGCAGGTCGTCGAGCACCCGCGCCATCCGGCCGCGCTCGGACGCCATCACCGCCTCCGCCCGCTGCCTGCGCCGCGACGCCTCCGGGTCACCGAGGCGCTGACGCGCCGCGTCCAGCAAGGGCAGGTCCGAGACGGTCCAGGCCTGCGGGTGGGCACGCTGCAATTTCCGTACGTCGTCGGCCGCGAGCCAAGGCGCGCAGTTCCGGAGGTAGGCCGGAACCGACCACAGGTCGCCGACCAGATCGGGCGCCTCCAACAGCGGCCACGCCCGGTTGAAGGCGCCGCGCAGCTCGCGGTTCGCGGCCAGTGACCGCCGGACCAGGCTTTCCGGCTCGTCCCCGTCGTACTTCTCGAGCAGGATCGTCAGCAGCTCGTCCCACACCTCGTCGCGGGCCTCGTTGTGCGGTGTTCCCGGGCCCGGCACCTGGAACGCCTCGGCCCAGTCGGCCGCGCTCAGCCAGACCTCCGAGTCGCCGGCCGCGACCGCCATCTCCTTGGCCGGCGGCTCCTCGTAGAACCGCACCGCCGTCTCGATCGCCTTGACCAGGTCGGCCGACGACTTCAGCTCGGCTACGGCCGGGTCGGGCTCGGCGCCGGCCGCGGCGCCCTCGGCGACCAGGTTCCTCAGGGTGCATGACTGCACGCCTTCCTCGCCGAGGCTCGGAAGCACATCCGCCACGTACGCCAGGTAGGGCTCGTGCGGCCCGATGAACAGCACCCCGCCCTGCCGGTGTCCGAGTCGCGGGTCGGAGTACAGCAGGTAGGCCGCCCGGTGGAGCGCGACCACGGTCTTGCCCGTACCCGGACCGCCGTCGACCACCAGCGCGCCCGCCGAGCCGGCCCGGATGATCGCGTCCTGGTCGGCCTGGATGGTGCCGAGCACGTCCCGCATCCGGGCCGACCGGTTGGTGCCGAGGCTCGCGATGAACGCGGACTGGTCGTCGAGCGCCGCCGCGTGCCCCTCGAACTCGTCGGTGTTGAACACCTCGTCCCAGTAGTCGGTGACCCGGCCGCCGGTCCAGCGGTAGCGTCGCCGGCTGGTGAGGCCCATCGGGTTGCCGTGGGTGGCCCCGAAAAAGGGTTCGGCGGCGGGGGAGCGCCAGTCGAGGAGCAGCCGGCGTCCCTGTCCGTCGGTCAGCCCGAGCCGGCCGATGTAAACGGTGTCCCCGTCGGCGGCGTCCGGGGCTCCGGTCATCTTGCCCAGGCAGAGGTCGAGGCCGAAGCGGCGCAGCGTGCGTAGGCGCGCGCTCAGCCGCCGCACCTCCTCGTCCCGTTCGAGGGCCCGGCGGCCGATGCCGGCGGGGGCCTTCCGCGAGGCGTCGAGCCGCTCGGTCAGGTCGGCGATGGATCGGTGGAGGCTCTCCGCGATGGCCGCGAAGTGCTGTTCGTCGTCGGCGATCAGGTGCGGGTCGGCCTTGGCGGCGAGGCGGTCGGGCAGGTCGAACGCGCTGGTGGTCAGCGGACTCACGTGATCAACTCCGAGGTGCCGGTGTGAATCGTCCGTTTTGCGAAGTCCGTGTAGGGGTTTCCCTAACCACCCCCACCCGTTTTGGGTGGGGCCGATCAGAACGCCCGGGTACGACAAAAACGCGCCGCTATCCCCAGGGCGGGAACAAACCCCCCACGACAAAGCCGGCAAATCTGCCGGTCAACGGGCTTCGGTCGACGATTCTGCGCCTCACCCCGGGTCTTGCGGCAAGCCCCCGGGTCCGATATACGTTAATAGTGGCAGGGGAGCGCTGAGCTCCCTTTCTTGCTGTTCAGACTCCGGATGAGGCCCCGGCGCCCGGCCACATCGGCTCCGAGGCGGCCTTCTCCGACTCCCGCAGCACGCGCAGCATGTTGCCCGACGCGAGCTTGTCGAGATCGGCCGGCGACCACCCCCGGCCGGCCAGCTCGTCGAAGAGCCGCGGATAGCCGGAGACGTCGTCCAGCCCGGCCGGCAGCTCGGTCGTCCCGTCGAAGTCGCCGCCCAGCCCGATGTGATCGATCCCGGCGACGTCGCGGGCGTGCGTCACCTGGTCGGCCACGTCCGCGACCGTGACCACCGGTCGCGGGTTGGCCGACAGCCACGACTGGAAACCGGGGTGGCTCCACGGCGCGTCGGCCGGCCACGCCGGTACGGACGCCGGATCCTCGCCCGGGAACGGTGCCCGCGGCCAGTCCCCGTCGGTGGACGGCAGTCCCAGCCGGTGCCATTCCGTGCTCGCGGCCGCGTGCCACGCCCGCGCCGACGGTGACACGAACGGCGCCACGAAGGTCAACTGGATCACGCCCCCGTTGTCGCGCAGCCGGGCCAGCACGTCGTCGGGCACGTTGCGCCGGTGGTCGTGCAACGCGCGTACGCCGGAATGGCTGAAGAGGACCGGCGCGACCGCCACGTCGAGAGCCGCGTGCATCGTCGCGGTAGCGACGTGCGCGAGGTCGACCAGGACGCCGAGCCGCTGCATCTCCCGGACCACCGCCCGCCCGGCGTCGTTCAGCCCGTCGAGCCGGGGTTCCTCGGCCGCCGAGTCGGCCCACGAGGTGTGGTTGTTGTGGGTCAGCGTCACGTAGCGCACACCGAGCCGGGCGAACATCCGCAGCACTCCGAGCGAGCTCGCGAGGCTGTGGCCGCCTTCGAGGCCGATCAGCGAGGCGATCTTCCCGTCCGCCCAGGCCCGCTCGACGTCGTCGGCGGTGAACGCCATCGCGAAATCCTCAGGGTAGGCGGCGGCCATCCGATAGATCGCGTCGACCTGTTCCAGCGTCGCCACGACCGCCTCGGGTTCGGGCAGAGGGGAGGGCACGTAGGCGGACCAGAACTGGGCTCCCACCCCTCCCGCCCGCAGTCGCGGCAGGTCGGTGTGCAGTTCGGGCCGGGTCGTCCGGTCGAGGCCGGCCACCGAGTATCCGTAGCGGGCGCGCAGTTGCATGGGCAGGTCGTTGTGCCCGTCGATGATCGGCTTCATGCCTCCGTGCTACCCGGCCCGGAGACCGCGCGCAACCGGTTGGCACCGCGACGGGCACCGGAGGTGCACCGGCGGCCGACAAAAGTCTTCCCCACGCCCGGCCGACAACGGCCGGACCACTCGGGGGAGATCTCACATTGCGTCGCTCGAAGCTGCTCAAGCTCAGCTCCGTCCTGACCGCCGTGTTCGCCGGGGCGGTTGCCGCCCTCACGCCGACCGCCGTACACGCCTCGACCGGCTGCGTGACCGGTCCTAAGCTCGTCCCGTCCTGCGGGGTTCTCTGGGGTGCCGCGGCCGGCGGTTTCACCGGCGGCCCTCGCGACCTGGCCAACAAGGGCTGGGAGCGCGAGAGCGGCCGCACCGCGACGATCTTCCACACGTACCACAAGGGTGACGAGCTGTTCCCGACCCGCGCCGAGATCGCGATGACCCACGACGCCGCCCACCCGCGGGTGCTGCTGACGAACTGGAAGGTCGCCTACGGCACGACCTGGGCCGCGGTGGCGCGGGGGGCGGAGGACCGGCGCATCGACGCTTTCGCGGCGCGGGCCAAGGCGTACGGCAAGAGGTTCTTCCTCAACCTCAACCACGAGCCCGAGAACGACGTCCGTGACCGCCGGGGCTCGGGCATGCAGGCGACCGACTTCGCCGCCATGTACCGCCACACGGTCCAGCGCCTGCGTGCGGACGGCGTCACCAACGTCGTCAACGTCCTGATCTACATGAGCAACGAGCAGTGGATGGCCAAGTCCTGGTGGAAGGACCTCTACCCGGGCGACGACGTGATCGACTGGATCGGCCTGGACGCGTACGCGAACGCCGAGCCCGGCTACCACCATGACCTGTTCGGCGCCGTGCTCGACCGCGGTGGCTTCTACCGCTGGGCCACGACCCGGCACCCGTCCAAGCCGATCCTGATCGCCGAGTGGGGCGCCTACCACCGCGAGCACCGCCCGGTCGAGAAGTCGGCGATCTACAACAGCGTGCTGCCGGCGCTGGCCTCGCACCCGGCCGTCAAGGCGATCTCGTACTTCGACACCAAGCACGACGCGACCGGCGACCGTGACATCAGCATCGACAGCACGAGCCGGGGCTTGGCGGCGTTCCGCAAGCTGGCCGCATCGCCGTTGTTCAACGTGAAGATCGGCTGAGCTTTCCTCCGAAGTTGTCTCATGGACGGCTCGTGTTTCCGTAACGTTTACGGCTGGCGGCGCTCGCAGCGCGGCCCACGTCGTCGAAGGGAGACCGACCATGGCGAAGAAAAAGAAGGACAAGAAGAAAAAGGGCAAGAAGAAGAAGTGATCTTGCTTTCGGGGGGCGGTGCCGGCGGCACCGCCCCTTTTCATGCGCGGTGGCGGCGGCACCGCCCCTCTTTCATGTGCGGTGCCGCAGCCCGTCGACGAGCAGGTCGAGCAGGCGGCGCGCCTGTTCCCGCTTCGCCGGGTCGCCCACGGTCAGGGTCACGCCGCTCAGCGCGACGAGCACGTCCTCCGGCGGCACATCGGCCCGGATCGCCTCGGCCTTCACTCCCGCCTCGACCAGCCGGCTGATCGCCGACTGCAGCATGTCGCGGCTGTGGGCGAACGGGTCACCGCCGGAGGCGATCACGGCGCGCAGCGCGTCGGCCATGCCGCGCTTGGTCACCATGTAGTCGACGAAAAGATCCATCCAGGCGCGCAGCGCCTGATCGGCCGGCTGCGAGGCCAGCAGACCGGGCACGGCCGCGCAGAGGCGGTCGAGCTCACTGCGGTACGCCGCCTCGACCAGTGCCTCGCGGGTGGGGAAGTGCCGGTAGAGCGTGCCGATGCCGACACCGGCCGCCTTCGCGATCGCCTCGAGCGGCACGTCGGGGCCGTCGAGCGAGAACGAGCGTACGGCGACCTCGAGCAACCGCTCGCGGTTGCGCCTCGCATCGGCCCGCATCTTCTTCCCCCGGGTGTGTGGTGCGCCAGACAGCCTCTCACGTTGCTATCCGGAGGAACCTCCGGTTAGTGTCGAGGCGTAACGGAGGTTCCTCCGCTACTCGAGGTTAGCTCGTCCAAGGGAGACGACCATGCGCATCACGACACCCTTCGGCGCCACATCCACCGCCGCCGAGGTCGCGGCCGGCGTCGACCTCACCGGCCGCCGCGCCATCGTCACCGGCGGCGCGTCCGGCATCGGTGTCGAGACCGCCCGCACGCTGGCCGCGGCCGGCGCCGAGGTCACGCTCGCCGTCCGCAACACCGAGGCGGGCGACCGCACCGCCGCCGACATCATCGAGAGCACCGGCAACAAGCAGGTGCTGGTCGCCCCGCTCGACCTGTCCGACCGCGCCTCGGTCGCCGCGTTCACCGCCGGCTGGGACGGACCGCTGCACCTGCTGATCAACAACGCCGGCGTGATGGCGAGCCCGCTCCAGCGGACCGCCGACGGCTGGGAGATGCAGTTCGCGACCAACCACCTCGGCCACTTCGCCCTCGCCACCGGCCTGCACGGCGCGCTCGCCGCGGCCGGCGGGGCCCGGGTCGTCGCGGTCAGCTCCAGCGCCCACCTGCGCTCGCCGATCGTCTTCGACGACATCATGTTCGAGCGCCGCGAATACGAGCCCTGGTCGGCCTACGGCCAGTCGAAGACGGCGAACGTGCTGTTCGCAGTCGAAGCGACCCGGCGCTGGGCGGCCGACGGCATCTTCACCAACGCGCTCATGCCCGGCGGCATCCGCACCAACCTCCAGCGCTACGTCAGCGACGAGGAACTCGCGCGCATGCGCCGGGCGGCCGGCGGCTCCGGCGCGCCCAACTGGAAGACCGTCGAGCAGGGCGCCGCGACCACGATCCTGGTCGCCACGTCGCCGCTTCTCGACGGCATCGGCGGCCGCTACTTCGAGGACTGCGACGAGGCTCGGCCCAACGAGCCGGGAACCCGGACGGGCGTCGCCGCGTACGCCCTCGACCCGGAAGCCGCGGCGCGGCTCTGGACCGTCTCCGAGCAGTTCGTGGCGTAGTTCTCAGGTGTCCGGTCCGTCACCCGATCCTCAGGGTCATGACGGCCCGGACCCGGACGACGATCGCGCTGGCCACTGCGCTGGCGGCGGCGGTCGCGACCGTACTCGGGCCGCGCTGGACCCAGCCCGGCGTGGCCCTGCTCGGCCTCGCCGCCGGACTCGCCTGCCTCGGGCTGGCGGTCCGCCGGCGGTCCCGGCTCCGGATCTCGCTCGCCTGGGCCGGCATCGGCGTCGCGGCACTGACCTGTGTCCTCGGCGCCGGCGTGGTGGACTTCTCCGCCCAGCCGATCGGGTTCGGAATGGTCGCCCTGGTCAGCATCGGGCTCCTGCTCCTGCCGACAACCACCCAGACCCGCCTCTACCGGGTGCGCACGCTGGTCGACACCGGCCTGGTCGCGGTCTCGGTTCTCGGCACGAGCTGGTACTGGATCGTCGTCCCGGCCGGGCTCACCGACCAGCTCGGCCGCCCGCTCGCCGACGTTCTGCTCGCCACGGTGGCGATCATGACCATCGTCCGGGTGAAGGCGAGCCGCCTGCGGCTTCTCGCCTCCGCCGCCCTGGTGGTCGCGGTCGGCGACAGCCTCACCGCCCGGGGAGCGTACGCGGCGGGAAGCGCGAGCTGGCTCGCCGGCTGCGTGCTGCTGCTGTTCGCGGCCGCGTTCTCCGTCTCCGACCGGGAGTCCCCGAGGCGCCGCGACCTCGCCTCCGTGGTGCCGTACGGCGTCGTGGTGATCGCGCTGATCGCCGGGATCCTCCGGATCGGGATGGTCAGCTCCCTGAGCCCGGCCGTGGCGACCTGGTCGCGAGCCCTCCTCGCCATCCTGATCGTCGGCCGGCAGGTCATCATCGGGCTGGAGAACCGCCAGCTCACCGGCGAACTGGCGAGCCGGATCGCCGAGCGCACCGGCGAACTCCAGGACCGTCAGCAGCGCTACAAGGCCCTGATCGAACAGAGCTCGGAATCGCTGGCGATCCTCGAGGCCGACTCGACGGTCCGCTACCAGAGCGAGTCGGTCGAACGGATCTTCGGCTATCCGGCGTCGTACTTCATCGGCCGGCGCTTCGTCGAGATGATGGGGCGCAAGGTCGGCGGGCGCGTCCAGGCCGCGATCGACGAGGTGCTGCCCACGCCGTACGCGGTCACCGTCTTCGAGGTCATGGTGCGGCACGGCGACGGGCAGTGGCGCCAGGCCGAGATGACGGTCACGAACCTGATGGACGACCCGGTCGTCCGCGGCCTGGTCTTCAACACCCGCGACATCAGCGAGGCCCACGAACTGCAGGATCGGTTGCGGCACGAGGCGTACCACGACGCGCTGACCGGCCTCGCCAACCGCGCCCTGTTCCGCGAACGGCTCGCCGCGGCCGCGCTCTCCGGCCGGCCCTCGATCCTCTTCCTCGACCTGGACGGCTTCAAAGAGGTCAACGACAGCCTCGGCCACGCCGCCGGTGACGAACTGCTGGTGCAACTGGCCGGCCGGCTCCGCTCCCTGGTGCCGTCGGCGTGCACGGTGGCCCGTCTCGGCGGCGACGAGTTCGCCCTGATCGCCTCCGACCTGGTCGGCGCCGAACAGCTCGCGGTCACGATCCTCGACAACCTGGAGACCCCGTTCCAGGTCGGCGCCCGCGAACTGCACGTCGGCGCGGCCATCGGCATCGCCTCGGCGGTCGACGCGGGCGACATCGAGCAGCTCCAGCGCAACGCCGACCTGGCGATGTACCGCGCCAAGGACGCGGGCGGCGGGGTGTACGCCACGTACGACCCGGCCATGCACGACGCCCTGATCCGGCGCCTCTCCCTGGCGGCCGACCTGCGCCTGGCCCTGCAGCGGGACGAACTGGTCCTGCACTACCAGCCCACGGTCTGCCTGCGGACCGGCGACATCGTCGGCTTCGAGGCCCTGGTCCGCTGGAACCACCCGACCCTGGGCATGATCGCGCCCCTGGAGTTCATCGGCGTCGCCGAGTCGACCGGCCTGATCGTCCCGCTCGGCCGCTGGGTCCTCACCGAGGCCTGCCGCCAGGCCGTCGCCTGGGACCGCCCGCTGAAAATGGCCGTGAACGTCTCGGTCCGCCAGTTCGACTCCGGCGACCTGGCCCAGACCGTGGCCGAGGTCCTCGCCTTCACCGGCATGCCGGCCGACCGCCTCTGCCTGGAGATGACCGAGAGCGTCCTGCTGACCGACACCGACGAGAACCTGTCCCGCATCGTCTCCCTCAAGGCCCTGGGCGTCCAGCTGGCCATGGACGACTTCGGTACGGGCTACTCCTCGCTGGCCTACCTGCGCCGTTTCCCGATGGACGTCCTGAAGATCGACCGCTCGTTCGTCGACCGCCTGGGCGGCGAGGACGCCGACGAGGCCCTGGTCCGCACGATCGTCCGGATGGGCCGCAACCTGGGCATGTCCCTGGTCGCCGAGGGCATCGAGACCGAAGTCCAGCTCGCCAGACTCCTGGAGATGGGCTGCGACTACGCCCAGGGCTACCTCCTCTCGAGGCCCCTGCCGGCCGAGGAGGCCGGCCGCGCCCTGGAGTCGGGCCCCCTCTTCGCCCCGGCCCCGGTAGTCGCCTGAACTAGCCTCCTAGGATGCTGTAGGTGTGGTTAGGCGGCAGCGCCGAATACGCGCCCGCGACCAGCCGTAGCGCCTGTGCCGCGCGTGGCGATGCCGCCCCGCCCTCGGTTGGGTGGGGCGGCATTCAAGCACACCGGTCCGACATTTTCGGAAGGTTGTCCACCGTCGGCCGGACGCCTTCTCCCGATTGTCCGCACAGAGCCGGCAGGGTCAGCTGGACTTGGGCTGGGTCAGGTCGTAGACGGTGGTGTTGCCGACGGTCTTCGCCGTGTAGTGCGCGGCTACCCACGTGGCGATCTGGGCCGACTGAGTGGTGCCGCCGCCCATCCCACCGCCCCCGCCCATGCCGCCGCCCGCGATGTAGTAGTGGATCTGGCCGGCGGTCGCGTACTTCTGGAACTCGGCGAGGGTGGGGGAGGGATCGCTGCCGTTCCAGCCGCCCAGGGCGATCACCGACGTGCCGCTGGAGAGCTCCAGGTCGGCGGCGGAGGTCGCTCCACTGATCGCGGCCGACCACTTCGTCGTGCCGGCCTTCAGGAGGGCGGTCAACTCGCTGTTCGAGCTCCCGCCGCCGGTCGGGCCGCCCGGCGCGGCCGTGCTGTTGTCGGCGCCGGGACGCGTACCGCCGCCGGGGCCCCCGCCTCCGAAGCCGGCCGCGGCGGACGGTCCTGAGCTGGGGATGGAGCCCGAATGGGCGACCGTGGCGGTGGCCGCGCCGAAGGCGGCGGAGCCGGCGCCGGCCGACAGGATGGCGGCGACCAGGGTGACCACCGCCAGGCGCCGCCGGGGCAACAGGAGGGCCAGGCCGAGCAGCACGCCCAGCGCGAGCGTCGCCCAGCGCAGCCCGGGCAGCCAGCCGGAGCGGCCCAGGAGTTCCCAGCTCCAGACCGCCGTGACGATGATCATGGCGGAGAGCACCGGGCGGGCCCCGAGCTGCCACAGCACCCGGCCGCCGATCGCGACCACCGCGGCGATCGCCGGGGCCAGGGCGACCGTGTAGTAGGGGTGAATGGTCCCGGTCATGTAGCTGAACGTCACACCCGTGACCAGCAGCCAGCCGCCCCACAGCAGCATCGCGGCGCGGGCCCGGTCGGTGCGCGGGGCGGTCCTGGTGGCCGCGAGCACCGCCACCAGGGCGATCAGCGCGGCCGGCAGGAGCCAGGAGATCTCGGTGCCCATCGCGGAGCCGAACAGCCGGCCGATTCCGGTCGCGCCGCCGAATGAAGTGGAACCGCCGCCGCCGTTTCCGGTGCCGCCGAGAATGCGGCCGAGGCCGTTGTAGCCGAGCGCCAGTTCCCACAGCGTGTTGTTCGTCGAGCCGGCGATGAACGGCCGCGACGACGCGGGCCACAACGAGACCAGGGCGACGTACCACCCGGCCGAAACCACCACTGCCAGCCCGGCCAGCAGGAGATGCCGCACGCGCCGGCCGAGGCCGGCCGGCGCGGCGATCAGATAGACGAGGGCCATCGCGGGCAGGACCAGGAAGGCCTGCATCATCTTGGTGAGAAAACCAAAACCCAGGAGTACGCCGGTGAGGGCAAGCCACCGGGCGGAAGCCACCTCGACCGCCCGAGTGGTCGCATAGCCGGCCGCCGTCATCAGCAGCACCAGCAGCGCGTCCGGATTGTCGAAGCGGAACATCAGCACCGCGACCGGGGTGAGGGCCAGCGCGGCGCCCGCGAAGAGCCCGGCGCCGGTGCCGAACCAGCGCTTGACGCTCAGATAGAGCAGATAGACCGAAGCGACGCCCATCAAAGCCTGGGGCGCCAGGATCGACCAGCTGTTGACGCCGAACAGGCGGGCGGAAAGGCCCATCACCCACATCGCCGCGGGTGGTTTGTCGACCGTGATGGCGTTGCCAGCGTCGAGGGAGCCGAACAGCCACGCTTTCCAGCTCTGCGCGCCGGCCTGCGCGGCCGCGGCATAGAAGCTGTTGCCCCAGCCGGACGCGCTGAGATTCCACAGATAGAGGAGCGCCGTGCCGGCGAGCAGTACCAGGACCGGCCATCGGCGCCGGGTTGCCGGGGCCGCATGGCGCGGCATTTCCGCCGCGGCCGGCCGTTCCATCAACGTCGTCATGGCGACAACGGTGGGCAGAGACGCTACGGCCGCGTTGTGGGATGGCTATGCGGCATCTGTGAGAGAGGAGGGCGTACCGCTGGCTCGCGGCACCGCCGCGGACCTCGCCGTGCTCGCCGGGCAGATCGCGATCGCCTGTTCCGGGCCGCCCAGCGGGCGGCCGGCGACGACCCCGAGGCGCTGCTCCCGGCGATGAGAAACACAGTCGATCTTCTTCTGGCTTGATTCCGTACGCATTCTGCGGGCAACCCATTCGTGCCAGGATGGGGACGAGAGTCCGGGTTCGAGCGAGAGACAAGGCTGATGAGCGAACACGTTTCCGACAGCGCCGAGTGGCAGACGCTGCAGGGCCACGCGGAGAAGTTCTCGGCGGTGCACCTGCGCGACCTGTTCGGCAGTGACCCCGGCCGCGGCGAGCGGCTGACCACGACCGTCGCCGACCTGACCGTCGACTACAGCAAGAACCTGGTGACCGACGAGGTCCTGACCGCCCTGTTCGCCCTGGCCGAGAAGGCCGGGCTGCGCGACCGCATCGCGGCGATGTTCGCGGGCGAGCACATCAACACCACCGAGGACCGCGCCGTGCTGCACACCGCGCTGCGCCTGCCCCGCGACGCCACGCTGGTCGTCGACGGGCAGGACGTGGTGGCCGAGGTGCACGAGGTGCTCGACCGGATGGGCGCGTTCAGCGACCGGGTGCGCTCGGGCGAGTGGACCGGCCACACCGGGCAGCGCATCAGGACCGTGGTCAACATCGGCATCGGCGGGTCCGACCTCGGCCCGGTGATGGCCTACGAAGCGCTCAAGGCCTACAAGTCGCCCGAGATCGAGTGCCGGTTCATCTCCAACATCGACCCCACCGATCTGTACGAGAAGACCCACGACCTCGACCCGGCGACGACCCTGTTCGTCATCGTGTCGAAGACGTTCGGCACCCAGGAGACGCTGACCAACGCGACCGAGGCGCGGAAGTGGCTGGTCGCCGGGCTCGGCGGTTCCTCCGACGCGGTCGCCAGGCATTTCGTGGCCGTGAGCACCAACGCCGACAAGGTCTCGAAGTTCGGCATCGACACCGCTAACATGTTTGGCTTCTGGGACTGGGTCGGCGGCCGCTACTCGCTGCCCTCCGCGGTCGGCCTCTCGGTCATGATCGCGATCGGCAAGGAGCAGTTCGCCGACATGCTGGCCGGCTACCACAAGGTCGACGAGCACTTCCGCACCCAGCCGCTCGAGAGCAACGTGCCGGCCCTGCTCGGCCTGATCAACGTGTGGTACGACACGTTCCTCGGCGCCCAGTCGCACGCGGTTCTGCCGTACTCGCAGTACCTGCACCGCTTCGCGGCCTACCTGCAGCAGCTCACGATGGAGAGCAACGGCAAGTCGGTCCGCCTCGACGGCAGCCCTTTGACCTACCAGAGCGGCGAGGTCTTCTGGGGCGAGCCCGGCACCAACGGCCAGCACGCCTTCTACCAGCTCATTCACCAGGGCACGAAGCTGATCCCGAGCGACTTCATCGGGTTCGTCGAGCCCAACCACGACATCGCCGAGATGCACGACCTGCTCATGTCCAACTTCTTCGCCCAGACCGGCGCGCTCGCCTTCGGCCGCACGCTGGAGCAGGTCGAGGCGGAGGGCACCGACCCCAAGGTCGCGCCGCACCGGGTGATGCAGGGCAACCACCCGACCACGACGATCCTGGCCCAGAAGCTGACGCCGTCGATCCTCGGCCAGCTGATCGCCCTCTACGAGCACATCGTCTTCACCGAGGGCACCATCTGGCAGATCAACTCGTTCGACCAGTGGGGGGTCGAGCTGGGCAAGGTCATGGCCAACCAGCTGGCACCCAAGCTCACCGGGTCGTCCGCCCCGGCGGCCGACGACGACTCGTCGACCAACAACCTGATCAAGCTGTACCGGGCCGGTCGCGGCCGCTGATTTCTGTCGTACCCAGCCTCTAGGGTCGTCGGCATGGACACGTCGACGGCCCTTGAGCTGCGGATGCGGAGCCTGCTGCTGCGCGGCGGGCTCGACTCCGTCGCCGGGATCGTCGAGTGGTTCGGGGCGATGCAGGCCCAGGATGTCAACAGCGGGCTCTGGTCCTTCGGCGCGCGGCGTCCGGGGGCCACGCTCGAAGACATCAACGCGGCGCTGGAGCGGCGCGAGGCGATCCGCACGTGGCCGATGCGCGGCACGGTCCACTGGGTCCCGCCGGCCGACGCCCGCTGGATGCTCGGCCTCATGGGCGTGCGCTCCCTGGCCGCGGCCGAGCGCCGCCGCCGGCAACTCGGGCTCGAGGCGGCCGACGCCGATCGCGCGGTCGAGCTTCTCGGCGCCGCCCTCGCGGGCGGCAGACGACTGACGCGGGCCGAGTGCCTGCTCACGCTCACCGAGGGCGGCGTTCCGGTGGGCGGGCAGATGGGCTACCACCTCCTTTGGTACGCGTGTCAGCAAGGTGTCACCGCGATCGCCCCGCATGTGGGCAAGGAGCAGACGTTCGTGCTCCTCGACGAGTGGGCGCCCGTGGCCAGCCGGCCCGATCGCGACGAGGCGCTCGGCATCATCGCGCTGCGCTTCTTCCGCAGTCACGGGCCGGCGCCGCCGAAGGACTTCGCGGGCTGGACCGGCCTGACCATGACCGACTGCAGGACCGGCATCGCGGTGGCGGGCGACTCGCTGGAGACGGTCGACGTCGACGGTGTCGAGATGCTGATGGCGCCGGCCGGCTCGGTCCCGGCGGGCGTGGCCGGCTCGGGCGTGGCCGGCTCGGGCGTGGCCGGCTCGGGGTCGGATGATGAGCGCTGGCTGGCGTTGCCGGGGTTCGACGAATATCTGCTCGGCTACAAGGACCGGTCCATGATGGCCACGCCCGGCCAGCTGGCCGCGATCATTCCGGGCGGCAACGGCGTCTTCCAGTCCACGCTGGTGCGCGGCGGCCGGGTCATGGCGACCTGGAAGCGCTCGATCGACCGCAAGGGCGTCACCGTGACCGTCCAGCCATTGGCCAAGTTCACTTCACGAGATCGCCACAATGCTTCGGCGGCACTGGAGCTCTACGCGGCCTATCTGGGGCTTCCGCTGACTGTTAAGAACCCTTGATATTTACGGATGTGAACGCCACGATATGGGTGTCGCACGTCACGTACGCATCGAGGGAGTCGCCATGGATGTCCGACGTCGTCTCTTAGCACTGGCCGTCGGCCTGGGGGTGGCCGTCGGTGGGTTCGCCGTGGCGGTCACCGGTCCGGGCGGCGTCGCGTCCGCCGCCGTGACGTGCTCCGGCACGGTCTGGGCCGAGGGCAACACCTACACGGCCGGCCAGCAGGTCACCTACCAGTCTCATCTCTACCAGGCCCTCGTCACCCACACGGCGTGGCCGGGCGCGGGCTGGAACCCGGCCTCCACCCCGACACTGTGGAAGGACCTCGGCGCGTGCACCGGCGGAGGCGGCACCACGCCGCCGCCGACGACGCCGCCGACGACCAAGCCGACGACGCCGCCCACCACGCCGCCGACCACCCAGCCGACGAGTCCTCCCACGACGGCTCCTCCCGGCGGGTCGACGTGCGCGACCAAGGGGCGCCCGGCCGGCAAGGTGCTGCAGGGCTACTGGGAGAACTGGGACGGCTCGTCCAACGGCGTACACCCCGGCCTCGGCTGGATCCCGATGAACGACAGCCGGATCGCCCAGCACGGCTACAACGTGCTGATGGCCGCGTTCCCGGTGATCCGCTCCGACGGCACGGTGCTCTGGCAGGACGGCATGGACGCCGGCGTGAAGGTCGGCACCCCGGCCGACGTCTGCGCGGCCAAGGCGGCCGGCGCCACCGTGCTGATGTCGATCGGCGGCGCGGCGGCCGGCATCGACCTCAGCTCGTCCGCGGTCGCCGACCGGTTCGTCTCGACGATCGTGCCGATCCTCAAGCAGTACAACTTCGACGGCATCGACATCGACATCGAGACCGGGCTGACCGGCAGCGGCAACATCAACACGCTCTCGGCCTCGCAGGCCAACCTCGAGCGGATCATCGACGGGGTGCTCGCGCAGATGCCGTCCAACTTCGGCCTGACCATGGCGCCCGAAACCGCGTACGTGACCGGTGGCAGCGTCACCTACGGGTCCATCTGGGGCTCGTACCTGCCGATCATCAAGAAGTATCTGGACAACGGTCGGTTGTGGTGGCTCAACATGCAGTACTACAACGGGAGCATGTACGGCTGCTCCGGTGACTCGTACTCGGCGGGCACGGTCCAGGGCTTCACCGTGCAGACCCAGTGCCTCAACAACGGCCTCACGGTCCAGGGCATGACGGTCAAGATTCCGTACGACAAGCAGGTCCCGGGTCTGCCCGCCCAGCAGGGCGCCGGCGGCGGCTACATGGCACCGTCCCTGGTGTCGCAGGCCTACGCCGGCGTGAGCGGCATCAAGGGCCTGATGACCTGGTCGATCAACTGGGACGGCTCCAAGAGCTGGACCTTCGGCGACAACGTGAAGCGGCTCGAGGGCCGCTGACCGGTCCGGCCGGCACCGACCCGCCAGTCGGTGCCGGTCCCCGGCGTCAGCTGTTCAGCGCAGGAGGCCGAGCACCAGCTTCGCCACGTCGTCGGCGCAGCCCCACGAGAGGCTGACGCCGGCGCCGCTGTGGCCGTAGTTGTGCACGATGTGCCGGTCGCCGAAGTTCTCGTGTTCGAGCCGGATCCGCGGCCGGTCGGGCCGGATGCCGGCCCGGTGGCCGAGGAGCTCGGCCTCGGCGATCGGCGGGAAGATCTCGGCGCAGCGGGCCACGATGGCCCGCGCGACGTCCAGGTCGGGCGTCGTCTCGGCCACGCCCTTGTCGGCGCTGCCGCCGAGCAGCAGCACCGGCCCCTGCGGCAGCAGGTAGGTCATCTCGCTGAGCGCGTCGGTGTGCTCGGCGAAGAACTCGGTGATGCCCGGATTGCGGACCGCGACCAGCTGGCCCCGGATCGGCCGCACCTCGATGTCGGGCACCAGCTCGCGGGCGCCGACCCCGCTGCAGTTGACCACGACCGGCGCGTCGGCGAAGGCCTCCTCGAGCGACTCCAGGCGCCCCCGCACGACGTCGCCGCCCGCCCGGCTGAACCGCCGCAGCAGCCAGTCGAGGTAGGGCGGCATGTCGATGATCGGCGCCCGGTAGTGCCAGCCGCTGGTGAAGCCGGGCGGCAGCTCGCCGGGCGTGCAGTCGTGGTAGCCGGGCAGGTTGACCGCCCAGTCGGGGGTCGGGATGCCGTCCCGGGACGCCTCGATGCCGTCGATGAGCCGCACGCCGGGCCGGCCCTCACCCTCCATGCGCACGAACGCGTCGTACGTTCGCTCGGCCCAGACCGGCACGCTGGGATGATTGGCATAGATCGGATCCCAGATGGCGCCGGCGGCGGCCGAGGTGCTGTCGGCCGGGTCGAGCTGGGCCCGGATGCGCACCCGGAAACCGGTGTCGGCGAGGCGCACCGCGGTGGTCAGGCCGGAGACGCCGGCCCCGACGACGAGGACCTCGGGTTGTGCGGACGGCATCTTTCGACGCTAACGGGAATCGATGGATGATCGTCAACGCGAGGGAAATTCGGCAGCGACTGATGACAACGGCACCGGCTGCTTGTCGTCTGTCCGCGATGGATGGTAGGCAATACGACTCCTCGTCCATGAACGATCACCCACGGTTGCAATCCGCCGACCTTTGGGTTCCAATCGAACCGCTGGCGTCATGCGGACGGGGACACGTGCCGCTGGGGAGCGGCGGTCAGGGTTGACCGTGCCGCGTCGCCGCACTCACGCTCCCCGGGTCTCCTGCCGTCGAGGAATGGGGGCGTGACGTGCTGATCGTGGGCGAGGTGCATACCGGCCTGCTCCGCGGCCGGGATCCGGTCGCCGGCGATGTCGCGCGAGCCCTGGTCGACCTGGTCTCCGGCGAGCCGGTGCTGGTCTCGGAGCGGCCCCGCTCGTGCGTGCGGTCACCCGGCCGTCCGGTCGGTGTGGACTGTCCCCTCGACGCCGGCGGCTCGGGCCGCCAGGTGCGGGGCATCGGCACGGTCATCCAGCGGGCGGCGATCACCGACGGGCATGTGCTGCAGGGCTCGGCGTACGTGACGCTGGCCCAGGCCGCGCAGAGCGCGCGCCAGCCCTGGTCCCATTATCTGGCCCGGCCGGGGGTGGTCGAGGCCATCGGCCGCACCGGCTGGGCCGACCTGGCCGCCTCGTTCGCCGCCGCCCGGCTTCCGGGCGCCGCGCTCGATCTCGGCGGCATCGCCGCCCAGGCCGCCGACCGGGTCCAGCAGAGCGTCCGGGTTCCGCCGGGCGCCGGGACCCAGCCGGGCGTCCGGGAGCCGGGCCGTCCGCGGTTGCGCGCCGCGCGTACGCGTCTGCGCTGGATCGCCGAGATCACGCCGCTCCCGCCGCCGCGCGGATCCGTGAACCCGGCGCACGGATCGGTGAACCCGTCGCGCGGGTCCGGGAACGCGCCGCGCGGGTCTGAGTCCGGGCCGGGGCCGGAGACGCCGGCCGGGGTTCAGTTCGTCATCCGGGGCGGGGCGGTCCACGGTGACGAGGCGAGGGTCCTGAGGTTCTCCGCGCCACCGGACACCGAGCCCGGACGGCTGGCGGCGGTGGCCGAGGACGTGGCCCTGCACGATTGGCTGCTCACCGCGCTGCTCGAGATCATGCGCAAGGCGGCGATCGGCGTGCTGCCCCGTGAGGAGGCGATCGAGCGCCTGCTCCCGGCGATCGACTATCTGATGCACCTGTGGCTGCCCGGGGCCCGCGGCGACGCGCTCTCGGACCGGGTCTGGGGCGCCCTGGAGAGCCGGGCCGGTCTCAGCCGCCACTGGGATCTGCTGGTGAACCGGATCCGCGACCAGCTCGCGGTGGCGGGCCTGCATCCGGCGGTCCGGCGGTGATCGCTCTGACGCGGAACCCGGGCACGGAGTCCGACGGCTCCAGCGTCATCCGTACGGCCGTGCTCACGATCGCGACCGGGGGCGTCACCTTCCTGATCACGAACGGGCTCAATCAGCCGCAGGGCATCTGCATCATGCTGTCGATCCTGATCGGCGGGATCGCGCTGATGGTCCGCTTCCTGGTCGACTTCGAGAAGCGGCTGGCCGGGGTCGAGCAGATCGAGAAGGACGGCATGGCCGACATGAAGAAGCTGGTCGGCGACGCGTTCTCGGAGATCAGCGAGGCCACCGCCCTGTACGGGCTGATCGAGGCCTCGGCTCTGCAGACCGACCTGGTCACCCAGCTCGTACGCAACTCGACCCAGATCTCGCCGACCTCGCCGCCGATCATCTACCAGTTCGTGCAGGCGAAGATGAAGGAGATGGCCGACTTCCTCAAGCAGCTGGCCGAGGGTGGCACGGTCACCTACTACGGCGAGGACCGGGAGTGGCTGCTCGGCCTGACCCGCAACGCGACCGTGAGCGTGGACGCGATCAGCATGGCCGCGGTCGACCACGACCTGTGGAACAGCGAGATCGGCCAGCGCTACCTCGACGCGCAGCGCCGGGCCGCCCGCGACGGCCGCCGGGTGCGCCGCATCTTCGTGCTCGACGAGCCGGCGATGGCCGACGATCCGATGCTGCGCCGCGCCTACGAGGAGCAGCAACGGATGAACATCGAGGTGCGGATGCTCGACCGGCAGAGTGTGCCGACCCCGCTGCAGGTGCAGGTGCGCGACCTGATCCTGTTCGACGACATCCTCTCGTACGAGACGACGCCGACCACGAACAACCCGGAGCAGGCACAGGTCGCCGAGACCCGCCTGGTGTTGACCGAGTCCCGGGTCAAGGAGTGCGCCCTGCTGTTCCGCGAACTGTGGGACATCGCCCACGAGTGGCGGGTCGAGGCGCCGGTGCCCGATCACCGGAACGTGTAGCTCACAGGAACGCGTAGGCGATCCGGCCGACGACCTCGGCCGGCAGGTCGAGGCCCTCGCCGCGGGCCCGGCCCCGCGCCTGCCGGTCGATGGCCGGGTCGACCGCGACCTGGCTGAGGATCGTGCGCACGGCCATCTCGATCGGCAGGAAGCGGCTGTCGATGGCGCTGAACGTGCGGTAGGCCCGCATCGGCGCCGCGGCCGGGTTGAGCTGCACGACCGCCGGCATGCGATCCCATTCGGCGGGCAGGTCGGCGGCGGCCACCGGCTGCGGCTCGGCGATCGGGTCGCCCAGGTGGCGCAGCAGGCCGAGCCGCTGCAGCTGCCAGACCGCGGCCAGGAACGGGCACGACCAGCGACGGTCCTCGGTGCCGTTCCACAGTTCGATGTCGACGAAGATGGAATGGTTTTGCACGGCACTCTGGCGCGGCGGCTGCCACTCGGCCGGCGGGCGCTTGCCCATCGCGACCCCGTTCACCGACGGCGACCGCACGCCGTTGGTGAGCCAGCCGGTCCTCGCCGTCGGCGGCCGGTTGCCGTTGGTGCCCTCGGGCGGCTCGTCGACCAGGTGGTCCTGCACCAGCCGCGCCACGTCGATGTCGCCGGCCCGGGCGCAGCCGGACTCCCGGGCCACGTAGTCGATCACCAGGCCTTCGGCGGTGGCCGCCTCGACCAGGGCACCCACCACCTCGGGTGGTGACGAGAACCGGGTGAAGTAGTCGTCGATCAGGAAGCACGTCGAAATGCGCGGCGTCCGCCCGGCGAGGTCGGCGGCGACCTCCTCCACTGCCGTACGGGCCCAGGGCCGCACCCGCCGGAACTGCGCGCGCAGCCGCTGCTCGCCCGCGCGGAAATCGTCCATGTAGAGGTGACCGAGCTCGACCGACAGGTGCGACAGCGCCACCGCGCGCATCACCGGGCTCGCGCTCTCCTCGGTGAAGACGTCGTCGGCGGTGGTCACAGACCGACCCACGAGTTCTCGTCGACGATCTTCTTCGCGAGGTCCTCGAAGGCGTTGACCGTACGCTCGTTGGCCGTGCGGTGCAGCCACACGTCGTCGTTGGAGATCAGCTGCTCGCGCCACTGCAGCACCGGGTCGAGCGGCACCTCGCCGAGCAGGTTGACCCGGCCGACCCCGGTGCGGCTGGCGAGTTCGTGCAGCCCCCGGTTACACACGTCGAGCCACGCCAGCTGCTCCAGCCGGAGGCCGGTGTCGGGTGCGCTCGGGTCGAGCACGGCCGTACGCACGAAGCGGATCGCCTCGGTCAGCGCGTCGCGGTCGTGGCCGCACTCGGCGCCGGTGTCGAGGATGCCCTGCGGGCCGCGCACCAGCCCGCTGGCCGCGATGATGTGCTGCCGGGTCCAGCGGTGGAAGACGATCCAGCGGCTCGGCACGCCCCGCAGCTCGGGCCGGGCGGTCGCGGCGAGCACGATCTCGGTGGCGTACGACCGGCCGGCGCTGAGGTCGATGATGACGAGGTCGAACTCTTCGTCCATCCGGACCAGCAGCTCGGTGCAGCGGTCGACGATCTCGGGCGTCGAGCTGAACTCGCCCTGGCCGCTGTCGCCGGGCAGCAGCGTGAGCCGGCCCGCCCCGGCCGGCCGGGAGCGGAGCACCTCCCGCTGGGTCTCGGTCCAGACGTTGACCCGCCGCGGTGCGGGGACCCGGCCGAACAGGTAGCTGTGCAGCCCGTCACCGTCCACTCCGGACGCGATCTCCTCCGGCAGGTCGAAGATCGCACCGGACGTCGGCGAGCCGAAGTCGAAGTCGAGATAGGCCGAGTCCTTGCCCTGCAGGGCGTGCCGGTAGGCCAGGTTGGTGCTGGTCACCGACCGGCCGGTGCCGCCCTTGTCGGACGTGGCGAAGATCAGCATGGTCAGCTCCCGGTGTTCGCGCGCCGGGCCGCCGACAGCCGGTCCAGCTTGCGGAGCACTTCCTCGGTCACCGCGACGGCGACACCCGGACGTTCGCGCCGCACGGAGCGGGCGCGGCGTAACTCGGTGCCGAGGCGTTCGAGCTCGATCCGCAGCGCCTCGCCCCGCGTCGTGGTGCCGTTGAGCAGCTCGCGATCGAAGAGGTGGTCGGCCTCGTTGAGCAGGTCGGCCGCGATCTGGGCCAGCAGGTCGCTGCGCACCGGTGGTTCGTTGATCACCCGGGCCGCGGTGACCAGGCAGTCGACCACGCGCTTGGTGTAGTACCACGAGACGTGCGCGTGGTCCTTGTCGAGATGGCTGAAGACGCCGGCCGGCCGGTCCCACAGGCCGCGGTCGTCGCCCTCCTTGATCATCCGGTCCTCGAGGTGGGTCCAGACCGCGTCGGACAGCTCGATCAGCCGGCTGCGCATGGCGCCGTCACTGATCATGCCGGCGAGGTCGAGGGTGCGGCGGAACAGCACCGGCGAGATGTCGGCGACCGTCCACGCCAGCTGCGGACCGCCGACGTCTTCGCTGCCCTCGAGCGGGAAGTGCAGGCCCGGATAGTGCACGGCGACCGCGAACTCGGGTTCGCTCGACCGGCGGGTGATGCGACTGCGGTTGGCCAGCTCCTCCAGCACGTTGGCCACCCGCTGCATCTCCGCGTTGGACGCCCGGTTGGCCTGCATGTTCTGCATGACCATGCCGCTGACCAGCAGGCTGAAGTAGTCGAACTCGATGCCGTCGGTCGCCCGCCAGGGCAGGTCCTCCAACGGCCAGCGCCCCGAGCCGAAGGTCGCGATCGTCGCCCAGTACGACCGGGTGAGCTCGAAGCGCAGCTGC
This sequence comes from Actinoplanes sp. NPDC051411, assembly GCF_040682075.1. NCBI lineage: Bacteria > Bacillati > Actinomycetota > Actinomycetes > Micromonosporales > Micromonosporaceae > Actinoplanes > Actinoplanes sp. NPDC051411. The sequence goes on from NZ_JBFBAD010000003.1 coordinate 29,464, forward strand.
AGCGACTGCGCCAGACGGGACTGCTCGGCGTCGAGCAGGCCGAGCAGGCGGGTGCGCTCCGACGACAGCGCCTGGATCGCGTCGAGCGCGACGGTCGTGAAGTAGAGATAGGGCGCGTTCTGCGCCACCCCGTCGCGCTGCTGCCCGATGTCGGCGATCGTCTCGATCTTCGGTGCGTCGTGGACGATGCCCCACGACCATCCACATTCGAACAGCCGGTTGGGGTTGTCGAGCTCGTTGCCCTCGGCGGCACCGGAACCGATGGTGACGTCGTCGCGCAGCCGGGCGTTGATCTCCCGCAGGGCCTCGCGCAGCTCCTCGACGACGATGTGGGTGGGCCGGCGCTCCTGGTTGACCGTGCGGATCAGCTCGCGGCCGAACTTGTTGTCGGCCGAGAAGACGTTGACCGTGAAACTCCGCAGGAGCCCGGCCATCGCCGCCGACAGCCGGCGGTTGGCCAGCTGCTCGAGGTTGTCGACCTGCTGCAGGAGCACCGGCCGGGTCACCACCGAGCGGAAGGTCTTGGTGAAACCGACGATCGCCAGCATCAGCGTGACCGAGATCGAGAACGAGTCGACCACGTCGAGGTCGCGCTGGGTGGGGGTGATCTCGGCGCCCTCCGCCTCGGTGCGGAAATAGGTGTCGCCGGAGAAGACGGGGGTGCCGTCGGGATCGGTGTAGCGCTCGATGTAGTCGGTCAGCGCGCGCAGCAGGCGTTGCGGGATCTGCAGGTTGTCGCCGAGGCCTTTGAGCGAGTCGAGAACGTCGTCGCTGATGCCGTCGGGCTTGTCGAGCCGGAACAGCGGAACCGCGGTCGCGGGCGACAGGATGCACAGCAACTGTTCGGCGTCACTGATCGAGTTGGACCCGCCTCGGCCGCCCGGGTCCCAGGATCCGTCGCGATAGGAGACCCGCGTCGTGGCCTGCCAGATGTCGAGAAGCTGTTGACGTGGCTGAATCTGCATCGGAGCAACGCACCTACCCGTCCGTGGGCCTGGCTGTCACCTCTTGAAGCCGGTAGCCACCATCATCCCGCAATAGCCGTCGCGAAGGTCATTGCTCTCCACGACAGAAATTGTCACGTTCTTGGCGACCGGGGCCAGCGCCGCCCGGACGTCCTTCTCCTCGATCGAGCAGGCGGGGAAGTGCACGCCGTCCACGTAGTAACCGGACGAGTTACGCATGAACGCCGAGGCGAACGGCCGGCCGTGCCGCAGCGAGCGCACGAAATGGCGTACGGCCCGCTGGAACTCATCCGTCCGGGTGGTGATCGACTCGGCGACGAAGAACATGGTGCCGATGTCGTAGCGGTCCTCTTCGAGGGTGAGCACGTTGCCCCGGGTCACCCGTGCGCGCTCCTGGAGCACGTAGAACGGATCGGAGATCGGCCGGTAGTGCTCGCGGCCCTCCCTGATCTCGTCCCAGAAATCCAGCCACGACTCGTGCGGTTCGGGAAGTTCGCGCAGCAGCCAGGCCCGGTTGGAATGCGCCCGCTCGAGAAGCGTCAGTTGCGAGCTGTACGGCAACATCGTCATCGCCGGATAGAGGTTGGTGCCCGCGCCGACGTCGATGGCGCTGCCGACCATCTTGCCCCGGGTCGCGCGCGCGAAGAAGTCGCCGACCACCTGGATGATCTCGCGGTCGTCGTCGCGCAGCTTGCCGTAGTTGTGATCGAAGTACGCCTGCGAGTTGAAGCGGCCCCAGTCGACGTCGGCGTTGCTCCGGACGTTGTCGCGGACCGCCTGCTCGATGAGCTCGTCCCAGCCGTGGTTGTCGTTGCCCCCGCCCGACGCAGCGTCGAAGATCGCCGTCTCGACAGTGTGGGTCACCGAGGCGGACGCGCTACTTCGGTCGTTCGGTGGCACAGACATGTCCTTCCGGCGCTCAGCTATGGGGCATAACCACTAACGAGCAACACGGGAAGTTGACGGGTTTGCCGCACCTTCAAATGTATGCCGGAGTCTTGTCACTCCGCACCATCCAAGTCGCCGCGACATAGTGTCATACTCCCCCCGCCTTCGATACGGCGCGTGGCTTTCCGCAGATCAACCGATGCGCGGATTTACTCCGGGCGCCTCCCGCGGGACCCACTGTCACCAGGGCGCACCTCCGGTGCCGCGGAAATGCGCAATCCCTACCCGTGCTGATGAACGGCTTGACGCGCTAATGCACGCGGCCGGGTGACGCCACCACTTTCGGATGAACTGTCAGATTTTCTGGCTGAGGTCCCGCAAGGCGTCGAGCACGGCCCCGGGTTGCTCGATGTGCAGGTACTGGTGAGTCGCTCCGTCGAGCACGCGGTGCTCGCCCCGCGACGACGCGGCGGCGAGCGACTCGTGCAACTTGCGGATGCCGTCGAGGGCTTGCCGGATCAGTTCGGGTTCACCGAACGCCGCCCAGGCCGGGTTGCCGGCTCCGGCGCTGAGCACCGTCACCGGCACGTCGGGGACCGGGCCGCCGCCGCGGACCTCCGGGTAGACGTCCGACTCCAGGTTCGCCGACTCGAGCAGGCCGGTGCGCCAGTGCGCCAGGTGGTGGTCGACGAGCTCATCGCGTACGGAAGGAGGCCAGGCGGCCAACAGCCGTGCGTAAGCCACCCGGGCCGCCGCGATCTGCTCGGCCGTCAGGTCGGGCAGATCGGCGGCATCGGGCTTCATGGCCGCGTTGAGGTCGGCGGCGGCCGGCGGAAGGTAGTCGAACAGATCTTCGTGGCCGGGGTCGAGGAGCAGCAGCCCGCGCGTGTCGGCCGGGAAGAGCTGGGCGAACCGGCGGGCATAGACGCCGCCGAGGGAGTGGCCGATCAGGATCCACGGGCCCGGCACCTCGGCGGCGAGCAGGGTGTCACGCAACTCGGTGGCGACCGACGTGGCCGAGCGGGGGAGCGCGACGTCGCGGCTCCAGCCGGTGCCGGCCCGGTCGTAGAGCACGGTGCCGGCGGTGGCGATCGACCAGAAGTCGAGGCCGACCAGGCCGGCCCCGGGGAACACGACAGCGGGAGCACCCACCCCGGGCCGGTCGAAGTCACGGTAGATCGCGATGCCGTCCACGAATGTTCTCATGCCTGCGAACATTAGCACCTGTGCGAACATTGGAAAATGGACCCGGTCGAGCTCCTCCTCCACCCCGTGCGGCTGCGCCTGGTGCACGCCTTCGCCGGCGGGCGGTCGCTGACCACCGCCCAGCTGGCGGCCCGCCTGCCCGACGTCTCCCAGGCCACGGTCTACCGGCACGTGGCGACGCTGGCCGAGGCGGGCATCCTCGAGGTCGAGGGCGAGCAGCGGGTGCGCGGCTTCGTGGAGCGGCGCTTCCGGCTTCATCGGGACGCGGCCGCGGTGAGCCCTTCACGGGCCGCCTCGGCAACCAGGGCCGAGCACCGGCGTGCCTTCGCGACGGCGATGGCGGTGCTGCTCGCCGAGTACGAGCAATACCTGGACCAGGACGGGTCGGACCCGGCCGCGGATCAGGTCGGCTACCGGCAGCACGCCGTCTGGCTGACGGACGAGGAACGCTCGCGGCTGATCGAGGGCATGCGGGCGGCGATCCTCCCGGTCATCGCCAACGGCCCGGAGGCCGGGCGGACGCCCTATCTTCTGAGCCCGATCCTGTTCCCGGTCGCCGAGGTGTCGGAGCAGGGCCAGCACTAGGCCGGCGAGCTCGTCGGGGGGATGTGATCCACGCCGCAGCACATATCCTTCAGTTTTGAAATACTTTGGTGGGCGCGCCCGTTGAGACAGTCAGAAGCAACGGGCAAAGACAGGGAGCGGTCATGCAGTTCGGGATCTTCACCGTCAGCGACGTCACCACGGACCCGACGACCGGGCACACGCCGACCGACGCCGAGCGGATCAAGAACGTGGTCACCATCGCCAAGCACGCCGAGGAGGTCGGTCTCGACGTCTTCGCGCTCGGCGAGCACCACAACGAGCCGTTCTTCTCCTCGTCCCCGACGACGACCCTGGCCTACATCGCCGCGCGGACCGAAAGGCTGCTGCTGAGCACCGCGACCACGCTGATCACCACCAACGACCCAGTGAAGATCGCCGAGGACTACGCGATGCTGCAGCACCTGTCGGACGGCCGCGTCGACCTGATGATGGGCCGCGGCAACACCGGGCCGGTCTACCCGTGGTTCGGCAAGGACATCCGGGCCGGCATCCCGCTCGCCGTCGAGAACTACGCCCTGCTGCACAAGCTGTGGCGCGAGGATGTCGTCGACTGGCAGGGCAAGTTCCGCACCCCGCTGCAGTCGTTCACGAGCATCCCGCGCCCGCTCGACGGCGTGCCGCCGTTCGTCTGGCACGGCTCCATCCGCAGCCCGGAGATCGCCGAGCAGGCCGCTTACTACGGTGACGGCTTCTTCGCCAACCACATCTTCTGGCCGAAGGAGCACACCCAGCGGATGGTCGGTCTCTACCGGCAGCGGTTCGCCCACTACGGCCACGGCGGTGAGGACCAGGCGATCGTCGGGCTCGGCGGCCAGGTCTTCATGCGCAAGAACAGCCAGGACGCGGTGAACGAGTTCCGGCCGTACTTCGACAACGCGCCGGTCTACGGCCACGGCCCCTCGATGGAGGAGTTCACCGCCGAGACCCCGCTCACCGTCGGCAGCCCCCAGCAGGTCATCGACCGCACGCTGGGCTTCCGCGACTACGTCGGCGACTACCAGCGCCAGCTGTTCCTGATGGACCACGCCGGCCTGCCGCTGAAGACGGTCCTCGAGCAGCTCGACCTGCTCGGCGGCGAGGTCGTTCCGGTGCTGCGCAAGGAGTTCGCCGCCCTCAGGCCGGCCCACGTGCCGGACGCCCCCACCCACGAGTCCCTGCTGGCAGCGAAGAAGGTAGCGGCATGAAACTCGTCGTCGTCTCGGCCGGCCTGAGCCAGCCGTCCTCGACCCGCCTGCTGGCCGACCAGCTCACCGCGGCGGTGGTCGCCGAGAGCGACCACACCCCGGACGTCCGGGTCGTCGAGCTGCGCGACCTCGCCCACGACATCGCCAACCATCTGCTGACCGGCTTCCCGCCGGCCGCGCTGAAGGACGCCCTGGACGCGGTCGAGGCGGCCGACGCGCTGATCGCGGTCAGCCCGATCTTCAGCGGCAGCTACAGCGGGCTGTTCAAGTCGTTCTTCGACGTCCTCGACAAGGACGCCCTGGCCGGCAAGCCGGTGCTGATCGCCGCCACGGCCGGCACCGCCCGCCACTCGCTGGCCCTGGAACACGCGCTGCGCCCCCTGTTCGCGTACTTCCGGGCCGTGGTGGTGCCGACCGCGGTCTTCGCGGCGGCCGACGACTGGGGCGCCGACTCGGCCGACGGCCTGCTGCAGTCCCGCGTCACCCGCGCCGCCGGCGAGCTGGCCCGGGAGCTGCGGCACCGGGGCCCGGCCGAGGTCGCCGACCCGTTCGCCCTGACCGTGAACTTCGAGGACCTGCTGAACAGCTGAGACCCGGAAGCCGCGGACGAGCATGTAGACGGCGACCGAGAACTCCCGCAGCGATCGGCACGAACCCGGATCGCGCAACGACACCACCGGGAGCAGGCACACGACGCCGGTCAGTCACCTCGGTCACGAGACCAGACCACGGCTCAGGGGCGCCGACTTCGTGCCGACGTGATAGATGTGCTTTTTGCCGCTGCCCTGATCGTGCGGGACGAGGAGACCAACCTTCCCCCGTGCCTGGCCTCGCTGGCCGGGGTCGTCGACGCGATCCACGTGTATGACACGGGTTCCGTCGACGCGACGGTGTCCGTCGCCTCCGGGCTGGGCGCCCACGTGACCCGCGGCCGGTGGGACGACGACTTCGCGACGGCCCGCAACACGGCCGAGGAAGGCTGGACCGCCGACTGGATCCTCTCGGTCGACGCCGACCACCGCTGCGTCGTCCCCGACCCGGCCCGGCTGCGCTCCCTGCTCGCCACGACCGACGCCGACGTCTGCCGGGTCGAGATCGACAACGCGCACGACGAACTGCCGTACACCCACAACGAGGCCCGCATCTACCGGGCCGGGCGGGTCCGCTGGCTGGGCCGGGTGCACGAGCGGCTGGTGACGCTCGGCGGCACCCGCCCGCGCACGGCCGACCTGCCCCGCGACGCGATCGTCCTCGACCACCGCGGCTATGCCGACCGGCGGCAGCGCGTCGCCAAGTCGGTGCGCAACGCGGACCTGGCCCGCCGGATGCTCACCGAGGCGACATCACCGGCGCAGGTCGCCCGGACGATGCTCGACCTGGGCCGGAGCCTGGTCGGCGCGGGCCTGCTGCAGGACGCGGTGGACACGTTCGAGAGCCTGCGGGAGCTGTTTCCCCGTACGCCGGAGTGGCTGCAGGCAACCGATTTCCTGGCCCGGGTGGTGCTGGCGGCGGGGATGGACGACATCTGCCTGGGGCTGACCGCGCAGTTGCGGGAGGCGGGCGCCCCGAAGCCCTATTGCGACTGGCTGGCGGCCCAGGCCCTGGCCCAGCTCGGCGACGTGGCGACGGCGGCGGCCCTGCTGGACGGGGTCACCGAGGTCGTCGACACAGCCGGGCGGCGTCCCGACCCGCGCGTGCTGGCCGAGCTGCGGGAACTGGTGGGCCGCCTCGCCGAGACGTCCTTCACCGGAGCCGAGGCCCGGCTGGGCAACCTGGCCGAATCCGAACTCCAGCAGTCCGGCTGGGCCGGAACCGAGACCTGACCGGCCGATCAGCAGGACGACACCGGCCACGATGGCCCTCCCGACTGCCCCGCGCGACGACCGGCACGGCCTCGGCCGCGACGAGCAGGAGCTGGCCGGCGGTGCTCGGCCGCCGCGTCTCCTGACTCGCCGCGGGAGCCGGCGGCCGGCGGAAGTACTTCGGGCTCCGGCCGTAGGTGAAGTCGAGATGCACAGCCGAAGATCATGAGAGTCGGCCGGGCCTCGCGGGGGCCGGCTGTGGACAGGATGTGACAGCTCGGGCGGGCTGTGGACGAACGTGGGCGGCCGGCGCGGAACAAGGGCAAGCTGGGACCCGTTCGGAAGGTTCGCCGGGGGAGAGCCCAGGCATGACTGAGGGAGTCGGGACCATGGGCGAGATCGTGCTTATCCGGCACGGGCAGACCGAGTGGAGCGCGGCCGGGCGGCACACGTCGTACACGGATCTGGAGCTCACGCCGGAGGGCGAGCGACAGGCCCGGGAGGCCGGGGAGCGCCTGGCCGGGCGGAAGTTCGCAGCCGTGTTCTCGAGCCCGCGCAAGCGGGCGTTGCGCACGGCCGAGCTGGCCGGGCTGGCCGTCACCGAGGTGACCGAAGACCTAGCCGAGTGGAACTACGGGGACTACGAGGGCCTGACCTCGGCCACGATCCGCGAGACGCGCCCGGAGTGGTCGCTGTGGACCGACGGCGCGCCAAACGGCGAGACGCCGGAAGAGATCGGCAAGCGGCTCGACCGGGTGCTGGCCAAGGCGCGCGAGCTGCTCGACCAGGGTGACGTGGCGCTGGTGGCGCACGGGCACTCGCTGCGGGTGGCCGGTGCGCGCTGGATCGGGCTGCCGGCCAGCGGGGGCGGCCTGCTCAAGCTGGGGACCGCGACCCTTTCCACGCTCGGCTTCGAGCACGACAACCCGGTCATCGACACCTGGAACGCGTGATCCGCAGGCCGCGCTCAGCCGCGAGCGGTGGCCGTCCTCGTTCGACCAGCCGGCCCGGCCGATCTGAGCCGTCCTTCCGCTGCTGGCCGGGCTGATCGCGCTCTACTGGGCGCTCGGCGGCCCGATCGGGCTGGCACATCCGGCGGTGAGAGACACCGACTGGCGTGTCTTCGGCGGCACGACCGCGGTGTGGGCGCTGGCGGGAGCGTGGACGATGACCCGCCGGGGACGGGTGGCGGCGGCGGTGACGTGGCTGAGTTCGGGACTGCTGTTCGCGTGGGGCGCGTGGAAACTGCCGTTCACGCTGCTGCCGGCGCTCGGAGCCGACCCGACAGTCCGGTGGCCGGAAAACCTGGCCGTGGCGGCGGGCGTGCTCGTCCTCGACGCGGTGGCCGGACTCGTGATGGTTCAGTCGGTGATCCGGGCCTCGGGCAGGCGGCTCAGAATGCGCTCGACGGTCTCGGCCGCAGACTCGCCGGAGGTGTCGAGCCAGAGCCCGATCGGCGGCGTCCCGTCGCGGAGCGCGCGGTCGAGGGCCTCGACGGTCCAGTCGCCGTAGCCTTTCTTGGCCCTCCGCGCTTCGCGGGCGGCCACGGCGGCGCGGCTCGGGGCGAGCACGACGAGGTGCCGCGGGCGGGTGCGGAGAAGACCGAGGTAGCGGGGGACATGGGCTCCGAGGATCACGTCCTGCACGATGGCGGTGAAGCCGCTTTCGGCGTACGCGTCGACGGTCGTCGCCGAAAGGCGATAGCGCAACCACAGCTGGTCCTCGGCCCCGGCCGGATCGCCGGGCGTCATCTCCGCCCGGCCCGAGACGATCATCCGCCGGAAGACGTCGCCCCGCACGTGGGCGGCCCGCGGGAGCGCCTCGGCGAGCAGTTGGGCGACGGTCGACTTGCCGGCCGCCATCACGCCGGTCACCACGATGACTGTCATGCGGCCCTATCTTTGCGGGTTTGCGGGTCGGGGGGTGCTTGAGGTGGGGCGGAGGTATGGGGTTGGGTGGCATGAGGCTGGGTGGCATGAGGCTGGGGCTCGTCGGGGCGGGAGAGGTGGCGTGGCGGCATGCGGCGGCTGCCGCCGAGGTGGACGGGCTGACGGTCACGGCGGTCTTCGATCCGGTGCCGGAGCGGGCCGCGCGGCTGGCCGAGGAGTATGCCGCCCGGGCGGTCGCCGGGTTCGATGAAGTGCTCGCCGCGGTGGACCTCGTCGTGCTCGCCGTGCCGCATGGGCTCCATGAAGGCTTGGCGCTCCGGGCGCTCGCAGCCGGCCGGAAAGTCCTGGTCGAGAAGCCGATGGCCACGACGGTCGAGGAGTGCGACCGGATGATCGCCGCCGGGCTCGGCGGGCTCGGCGGGCTTGGCGAGGGCGGCGGCGCTGAGAGCGGCGGCATTGAGGGCGGCGCGGTGCCAGGCCCGGCTGATCTCGTTGTCGGGCAGCAGGGTCGATTTTTCGAGCAGGTGCGGGCGGCCCGCGGCGAGCTGGCGCGGCTCGGCCGGCCGTTGCTCTATCTCGACCGGCGGTCGACCGACTATCAGCGGCCGGACCGGCCGGGTTGGTTCGCCGATCCGGCGCTGTCCGGGGGCGGGATCGCCATGCTGGTCGGGGTGCACAGCATCGATCGGGCCGCCTGGCTGCTCGGGTCCGCGCCGGTCGCGGTCGCGGGGTCGACCGCGACTCCGGACGGCTGGTCGGTGGAGACGTCCGCGGCCGCCACGCTCTATCTGGCCGACGGCATGCGGGCCCACCTCACGCTGATCGACTCGCCGGTGTTCTTCCACGAGACGACGATCGTGTGCGCCCGGGGGACCCTCGTCGTCGACGCCGAGGGGCTCAGCGTCGACGGCCGGCGGGTGCTGACGGTTGACGGCGACCGCGAATACACGGCGTCGTTCCGCCGCCAATACCGGGCGATCCTGCGGGGAGCGCCGATGGCGACCCTCGCCGAAGGCCGGCTTGCGGTTGCTGCCGTACGCGCGTGGTACCGCTCCGCCGCATCGGGTGGCGCCGTGGTCAGCGTGTGAGGCGGGCCGTGACCAGGACGGTGTGTTTGCGGATGGGGAAGGCGCCGTCGGCGTCGATGCGCTGCTGGATCTTCGTGGCGGCGGCCGCCCGTTCGGGGCCGGTCAGCGGAGTCCAGCTGTCGAGGTAGGCGAGCACCGGCTCCTTGGCCGGCACCGACAGGTCGCCCGGGTAGCGCTCGACCGTCACGTCGTCGAAGACCTCGGCCAGCGCGGCCGGCGCGGTCTCGGCCGAGAATCCGTTGAGGCGCCGCGGCGAGCGGGCCCGGGAGCCGAACTCGTCCAGATCGGCCATGTGGTCGTGCCCGTTGACCGCGACCGCGATCCGGCCGCCCGGGGCCAGCACCCGGGCGAACTCGCGCAGCGCCAGCCCGGGGTCGTCGACGTGGTAGAGCATGTGGTTGGCGATCACCGTGTCGAACGCTCCGGCGGCGAACGGCAACGCGGACGCGTCGGCGCGCAGCACTCGGGCGCCGGGCACCTGCCGCAGCCGGGTGCACATCGCCGCCGAGAAGTCGATCAGCGTGAGCTCGGCGTGCGGGACATGCTGCCACACCTCGCCGGTGCCCGCGCCCACTTCGAGGACCCGCCCGTCCCGCGGCAGCCGCGGAGTCAGCCACTCCCACCAGCTTTCGGGGTTGGTGCCGTAGCTGTGGAGGGCCATGCGGGCGGTCAGGTTGGCGGTCGTCGTGCCGTACTGGCTGCGGGCGTGCGCCGAGGCGAAAGACACGCGCCGAGGTTAGTCGACCGTGGACGCGGTTTTCTGCCGTACGTAGCTCAGAAATTCGGCGATGCTCGGGGTCTGTTCCGGCCGGACGTGGAACTGGATCGAGTACGCCGGCAGTTCGTCCACGGTGCTGTCCTCGCTCCGGTTGCGCAGTCCGACCAGGCGCTGCAGACCGGGTGCCCAGGTTTCGCTACTGCCGAGCTTGAGGGGAAGGTCGAGGAGCGGCTCCGCGGCCAGCGAACTGGCCGGCGGCGTCCGGGATCCTTCGTGAAATATCGGGGTCACGTACTCGACGTCGCTCCCGAACATCGCGATCGTGCTGAGTTCGGGGTCGAGGAACTCGGTGACGGTCAGGCGGCCGGCCGACCGGTCGAGCCGGAGCAGGCCGTGCTTTCCGGAATCGCGCAGGCCGACCGTGCCCTCGATCGGGACGTTGTGGCACAGGTTCCCGATCGCCAGCAGCAGGAGCTGGCACACGTCGATGGCGTCGCTGACCGCCTCGGCGTCGGGCACCTGGAACTCGTGCTCCATGGCGTTCCGCTCGACGTTGAGCTTCCGGAAGATGCTCAGCGAGATCAGCCCGCACGCGTCGAGCAGCCGCAGCTTGCGCCCGAAGTCGCAGCGCCGGTTGTGGGTCAGCAGCCCGTAGTTGTGCAAAAGGGTGTCGATCATGAGGTGGAGGGCGCGCTTCGCGTTGCCCATCGCGTTGACGAGTCCGTGGTCCCGGCCCGCCCGGAAGTCTTTCTGCGCGTAGTCCAGGTATTGCGCGGCGGTGATCTGGGAGGTCAGGGGCAGGGAGGTCGCCTCCAGCACGATGCCGTAGTAGGAGAACGGACCGTCACTGAAGAACACCGTGGTCGCCACCGGCCACCCACTCCCTTCGCCGAGGTGGATGACGCTACCGATGCCCGGCGCCCCCGACCACCGACTTTGCCGCCCGAGCGCCGCGGGAAGGCGGCGCCGCGGGAAGGCGGCGCCGCAGGGAGACAGCGCCGCGGAAACACGGCGGGGCCGCGGGAGGACGGCGGGGCCGCGGGAGGACGGCGCCCGGCCGGCGATCAGGAGACGGAGGCGCGGATGTCGCCCAGGCCGCGGGCGACCAGGAACGTGCCGCCGTTGGCGATGCGGGTCCACGACGCGGAGTCGGTGTCCCACTTGCGCCACATGCGACGGTCGGTGTGGACGGTGACCCGAACCGACTTGCCCGGCTCGACCGTGACCGCGGTCCAGCCGACCAGGCGGACCGGCTCGTCGGGCTCGACCGGTCGCAGGTAGACCTGGACCACCTCGCGGCTCGTGCGCTTGCCGGTGTTCTTCACCGTGGCGTGGATCGCCGGTGCGTCGCCGAGTACCAGCCGGACGTCGCTGTATTCCCACGTCGAGTAGCCCAGGCCGTGCCCGAGCCAGAAGACCGGGTCGGGGGCGCGGCCGCCGAAGTGGCCGCGGTAGCCGATGAAGCGGCCCTCGTCGTAGACCAGCCGGCCGTCGATCGGGGTGACCGACCAGGCCGGCGTCTTGCCGTCGTCGGTGGGGAAGGTGGTGACCAGGCGGCCGGCCGGTTCGATGTCGCCGAGCAGGGCCGCTGCCACGGCGTGGCCGCCCTCCTGGCCGGGCAGGCCGGCCCACAGTACGGCGTCGACGCGGGACAGCCACGGCATGATGACCGGGGTGGCGGCGTTGACGACCACGACCGTACGGCGGGCGGCGCCGGCGACGGCCTCGACGAGGGCGTTCTGGGCGCCCGGCAGGTGGAGGGTCGCCTTGTCGACCGACTCGGTTTCCTGCTCCTCGGTCAGGCCGACCACGACGACCGCCACGTCGGCGGCGGCCGCGGCCCGCACCGCCTCGTCGATCACGTCGACCGTCTCGCGCGAGGCCGCGTGCCCGATCAGGCCGAAGCCCCCGATCCGGAACGAGTCCTGCACCGACACGGTCGCCTCGAACACGTCGCCGGCCGACACCGGGACCACGAACGTGTGCGCCGGCGGAGCCAGGATTTCCTCCGCGAAGCCGTTCCCGCCGACCGTGAGGGACACCGACGAGGAGTGCGAGCCGGCCGACAGCTCCCAGTCCCCGACGCCGATCACGCCGAGCTCAACCGGCGAGGCGGCGCCCGGCGAGGCAGGGTCCGGCGAGGCGACGTCCGGCGAGGCGACGTCCGGCGAGGCGACGTCCGGCGAGGCAGCGTCCGCCGAGGCAGCGCCGCCCGGCGGGACGGCGCCGGGCGCCGCGATGACGCCGGTGAAGCGGGCCGAGGCGACCTTGCCCGAGAAGTCGTCGTCCATTCCGATGGTCGTCCAGGCCGACGGGAGGTCCCGCTGTTCGAGCTCGTTCCCGGCCGCGTCGTAGAGGACCGCCCTCAGCGACGAGAAGAAGCCGGCGCGGGCGGGCACCGGCCGGGTCCGCACGTCGACGCCGTCGACGACCGTCACGTTCGAGCCCAGCAGCTCGGTCAGGCCGGTCGCGACACTCACCTGGTAGGGCGGGTTGACCTGGGCCGAGCCGCCGCCCATGTCGATCGTCTCGAGCGCGTGCCGGCCGATCAGGGCGACCGAGTCGGTCCGGCGCAGGGGCAGGACCGCGTCGTTGTTCTGCAGGACGGTCATGCCGCGGGCGGCGATGCGGGTGAGTTGCGAGCGGCGTACGGAAGAAGCCGGCGCCGGCAGGTCGGCCGGGAAGACCCGCGGGGTGCCGAGGGCGCCGGTGCGCCGCGCCAGCAGCAGCAGGCGCCCGAGGTGATCGTCGATCACCGCCTCGTCGACCTCGCCCGAGTGCACCGCCGCGACCAGCGCGTCGCCCCAGGGGCCGTCCGGTCCGGGCATGACCAGGTCGAGGCCGCCGTTGGCCGCCGGGCCGGCCGTCTTGGTCGCGAACCAGTCCGACATGATCAGCCCGCGATAGCCCCAGAGATCCTTGACGATCTCGGAGTTCACATGGGTCTGCTCGGTCGACGGCAGGCCGTTGACGTCGTTGTAGGCCGCCATGATCGTCCACGGGTCGGACGAGGAGATGGCGATTTCGAACGGCAACAGGTAGACCTCACGCAGCGTGGCCTCGTCGACGACGCTGTTGACGGTGTTGCGGTCGGTCTCGGACTCGTTGGCCACCAGGTGCTTGAGGCACGCGGCCACGCCCAAGGACTGGATGCCCCGCACATAGGCCGCCGCGATCTTGCCGGTGAGCAGCGGATCCTCGGAGTAGGCCTCGAACAGCCGGCCGCCGAGCGGCGTGCGGTGCAGGTTGATCGTCGGCCCGAGCACGACGTGGATCTCCTGGGCCATGGCCTCCTCGGCGAGGAGGCGGCCGAACTCGTACGCCTCCTGTTCGTCCCACGCCGAGGAGAGCAGGGTCGCGTTGGGGAAGAGGGCGACGATCCGGCCGCCGCTGAACTTGAGGCCGCGTACGCCGGTCGGGCCGTCGGAGAAGCGCAGCTCGCCCAGGCCGATCGACGGCTCTGGATGGAGGGTGAACGCCGACGCGCCGGTGAGCAGGCGCACCTTGGTGGGAAGGTCGAGCGACTTGATGAGGGCGATGGGGTCGTCGGACGTCATGAGCTCATGGTTACACGTGTAAGTTAGGATGTCACCATGCCGGAATCAGGCACCCGCCGGGTGACCAGCGCCGACGTCGCGCGGCTGGCCGGGGTGTCGCGGGCGACGGTCAGCTACGTCCTCAACGACACCCCGCGGCAGACCATCTCGGCCGATACCCGCAGCCGGGTGCGAAGCGCCGCCGCCACCCTCGGTTACGCGCCGTCGGCCGCCGCGCGCACGCTGCGCACCGGCCGTTCCGACGTCGTGCTCCTGCTGCTGCCCGACTGGCCGATCGGCCCCGAGGTCGGCGCCATGCTGGGCCACCTCTCGACCGAGCTCGCGCGCATCGGCCTGACCTTCGTCGTGCACCCGGGCAACCGCGAGGACCGGCCGATCAGCGAGATCTGGAAGGCGATCACACCGGCCGCCGTCATCGCGTACGCCGACTTCTCACCCGGCGAGATGGCCGCCATGCGCGCGGCCGGCGTTGCCCTGGTGGTGGCCCTGTTCGGCCGCGAGCCGCAGAGTTGGGGAGCCGAGCACGGCCGCGAGCTCGAGGTTCCCCAGCAGCTGGTCGGGCGGCGGCAGGTCGAGCACCTCGCGGCGGCCGGCCACACCCGGCTCGGCTACGCCTGCCCCGACGACGAGCGCCTGCAGTTCTTTTCCGAGCCCCGCCTCGCCGGCGTGCGGTCGGCCTGCCGGGCCGGCGGCCTCCCGGAGCCGCTGACCGAGACGGTCACCCTGAGTGCCGAGGCCGCCGCCGATTCCGTACGCCGTTGGCGCGCGAGCGGCGTCACCGGAGTGTGCGCCTACAACGACGAAGTCGCCCTGGCCGTTCTCGCCGGCGTACGTCGGCTCGGCCTGGCCGTCCCCGCCGACCTCGCCGTGATCGGGGTCGACGACATCCCGCCGGCGCGGCTCGCCGCGCCCGCGCTGACCACGGTGACCACCGACCAGTCCGCGGTCGCCGCCCACCTGGTCGAGACCGTGCTCGCCGCGATGAAGGGCGAGCCCGGCCCGGTCTTCCAGGCCGCTGACCTGGTCGGGGTGGTCAAGCGCGAGTCGGCCTGAGCCCACTACGGTGGGCGCATGTCGGATGAGAAACAGGCAACCATCGCTCCTGGCGACCAGATCCTCACCTTGATCAATACATTCACCTGCGCCGACGCCCGGCAGGGTGAGCTGGTCGCGGCGATCGAGAAGTCGATCGCCGACACATTGGCCCTGGTCGACGGGCTGATCTCGGCCAGCGTGCATGCCAGCCTCGACCGCACCCGGGTCATCAGCTACATGCAGTGGCGCAGTGTTCAAGATTTCGACCAGGCCGAGCTGCATCCCAAGGTCCGCGACCACCTGGCCGCGATCCTGTCGATCGCCGAGTCGGCCGACCCGCGGCTCTACCACGTCACGTCGGTGACCTGCTCCTGAGCCGGAAGTACAAGGAACGCACAGGTTTCGCACACGGGTGACCAAGGCTGTGGGCGTTACGTGGAGGGGTACCCGACGTCAGTAGGAGCCCGCCATGCTCGTGCAGCTGAACCAGACCTCCGCCCCCCGCGATTTCTCGATCACCGCGACCGGCCTGCCGGTCAACCCGTCGACCGTCCCGGCGCGGTCGCGTGGCCCGCGCCCGGTGGTGGCCGTTCTCGGCCGCCCGGGCCGGGTCGCCGGGCTGGCCCACCATCTGCCGGGCGGCTGGTCGCTGCGACAGCCGGACGGGTTCGACGACGTTCGGCCGGGCGAGATCGTACTGCTGGGCGGCACGAGCGTGCACGAGGTGGGCCTCGCCCGGGCGGTGCTCCCGGCCCGCACCCGGGTGGTCGCGCTGGTCGACGACGAG
This sequence comes from Actinoplanes sp. NPDC051411, assembly GCF_040682075.1. Taxonomy (NCBI): domain Bacteria; kingdom Bacillati; phylum Actinomycetota; class Actinomycetes; order Micromonosporales; family Micromonosporaceae; genus Actinoplanes; species Actinoplanes sp. NPDC051411. The sequence continues at coordinate 45,189 of NZ_JBFBAD010000003.1, forward strand.
GCCCCGCCCGAGGTCGTCGCCGGGGTGCTCACCGCCGGGGCCGACGTCTGCGTGCGGGGAGGGCAGCCGGCGATCCTGGCCGGCCATCTGGTCGCCTGTCGCCGCCGCGATCTCGCCCAGCGCTGGGCGAGCATCGACGCCGACCGCATCCCGATCTAGGGCGCGGTCGCCCGGCCGGGAAAGCAGGCCGTGCCGGCGCCGCAGTTCGGGGGGTGGCGCGACGCCGGCACGGAGAACCGCGAAAGGTCAGGAAGACGGGGTCGGCGAGGCGCTCTGCCGGAGCACCGAGCACGTCTTCAGGGCCTGCTGCGTCTTCGGGTCGGTGCTGGCCGGGCGGCCGCCGTTCATCGTGACGCCGTGCTGCTGGAGGCAGTTGCGGTAGGCCGAGTTCTGGCCGCCGTTGCCGCCGAAGCCGCCGCCGCCCGGGCCGCGGCTGGGCAGCGACGAGGCGCACGCCTGCTGGGCCTTCTGCCAGGTCGCGTCGTCGACGCCGGCCGGCTTCTGGAAGAACCCGGCACCGCCGCCACCACCCGGAAACCCGCCGCGGCCCCCGCCGAAGCTGCCGCTCGGGCGCGGCCGGGGCTGGCCGGAGGGCCGGGTGTAGGAGCCGGTCCCGCGCGACGCGCCGGTGCGAGGCGCGAACGACGGCAACGTGATCGTCACGCCGTTCTGCTTCATGCAGTCCACGTACGCGGTCAGCGCCTGATTCGTCCCCGCGCCGTTGGCCCCGCCGCCGCCGTTGCCGCCCGAGCTGGTGGTCTTGTCCGAGCCGCCTCCGCAGGCCGCCGCGAGCATCACGGCCGCGGTGGCCACGAGCAGGGCCGCCGCCCGCCGGGGCCCCTGGGAACTCCTAATGCGCACGATCGCAGCCCTTCTTCGAGTCACCCAAACGTGTCGCGTCACTCAAGCCCGCCTATCTGCACGCAATGTCGGACGAGCCTCAGAGTTAGCTAGGAAGCCCAAGGTCGGTCCGGCCGGGCACGATCGGCCTGGGCTCCGAGGGAACTCCGAGGTAGGACCGAGCGGACGGCGAGATCGGCACACGACACTTCGTCACCATGGGTGAAGTTCTGGCCGGTCGTCGGCGCTGGATCTGGGCCGTCGTCGCGGTGGTCGTGCTCGCGCTGATCGGGTACGGCGTGGTGCACGCGTTGACCGCGGGCGCGTCGGAGAGGCCGAAGGCGGCCGCCACGGTCGCGGTGGACCGGGGCGCGGTCAGCACCGACGTGGGCACCACCGGGACGGTCGAGCCGGCCCAGACCCGCAGCCTCTCGTTCACGGTCGACGGCGCGGTCGAGAGCGTCTCGGTGCGGGCCGGCAGCGAGGTGCAGGCCGGGCAGTCCCTGGCCAAGGTCGACGACAGCGACGCCCAGCAGGCGGTCGATGACGCGCAGGCCGCCCTCGACCAGGCCGACTCGCAGCTCACCGAGGCCCAGGACAGTTCGGCCAAGCAGACCGAGGCCGCCCGGTCGGGCACGTCGACCGGGTGTGTGGCGCCGGCCGCGTACACGGTTCCGGCCACCGCGACCGCCTCGCCGTCGCCCAGCGTGTCCGCGAGCAGCCGGCCGACCGCGAGCCCGACCCGGACCGCGACGCGAACGGCGACGCCGACCCGCACCGGCTCACCGGCCACCGGCACCTCACACGGCACCGGCTCGGGCACCCGCGGCGGGAGCACCGGCGGCGGGACGGGCACCAGCTGCGGGCGTACCGGCAGCAGTGCCGGCGGCAGCAGCGCCGGCGGCAGCGGTCAAGGGCAGCAGGGAAGCGGGTCGGACTCCGTGCTCAGCGCCCAGCAGCGCGTCGTCTCGGCCAACACCACGCTGGAGAACGCCGAGGACGCCCTGGAAGGCACCACGATCACCGCCCCGATCGCCGGCCGCGTCCTCTCGGTCAGCGGCAAGGTCGGCAGCCAGGTCAACTCCGGCTCCACCTTCATCACGCTGGCCGGCACCGCCACGATGCAGATCGACGCCGACTTCCCGGAGGCCGACGCCGACAACCTCAAGGTCGGCCAGGCCGCCTCGGTCACGCTGGCCGACCAGGACGGCAAGACCTTCAAGGCGACCGTCGCCGAGGTCGATCCGACCGGCACCAGCGACGGCACGATGGTCCGGTACGGCGCGCAGCTGGCCTTCGACGCGACCGGCCAGCCGCCGAACCTGCTGGTCGGGCAGAGCGCCACGGTCGCGGTGACCACCGGCAGCAAGGCCGGCGTGCTGCGGGTGCCGAGCACCGCGGTGCACGACGTGGCCGGCCCCTCGGGCACGATCCTGAGGAACGGCACCCAGGTCAAGGTCGGCATCGGCCTGCGCGGCGACCAGTACACCGAGATCACCAGTGGCCTGGCCGAGGGCGACCAGGTCGTACGTTCATGGTGAGAAATCACCAGGGGGCTCAGCGGACTCCGGTCACATTCATAGCTAATTCCTAGGTGGCATTGATATTCCTTTCGGGTGCTCACCGATTCCCGTTCCTCCCTCACCCTGAGCGAGCCCCCGGCGCGGGCCGCCCGGGTCCTGGTCGTTGACGACGAGCCGAACATCTCGGCCCTGCTCAGCGCCACCCTGCGCCTCGTCGAGTTCGACGTGCGGGTCGCCGACTCCGGTCACGGCGCCCTGGTCGCGGTCGAGGAGTTCGACCCCGACCTGGTCGTTCTCGATGTGATGCTGCCCGACCTCGACGGCCTCGCGGTCGCCCGGCGGCTGCGCTCGACCGGCCGTCAGGTGCCGGTGCTCTTCCTCACCGCGCGCGACGCGGTCGAGGATCGCATCTCCGGCCTCTCGGCCGGCGCCGACGACTACGTCACCAAGCCGTTCAGCCTCGAAGAGGTCGTGCTGCGCATCCGGGCGATCCTGCGGCGCACCCAGCCCGAGCTGGACGCCCCGGCCGACTCGGGCACCCTGCGCTACGCCGATCTCGAGCTCGACGAGGACGCGCACGAGGTCCGCCGGGCGGGCCGGCTGGTCGACCTGTCGCCGACCGAGTTCAACCTGCTCAAATATCTGCTGATCAACGCGGGCCGGGTGGTCAGCAAGGCGCAGATCCTCGACCGGGTCTGGAAGTACGACTTCGGCGGCGACGGCCGCATCGTCGAGTCGTACGTCTACTACCTCCGCCGCAAGATCGACAAGACCGAGCCGCCGCTGATCCACACGGTTCGCGGGGTCGGCTACGCGCTGCGACTGCCGCGGGGCGGCGAAGAGTGACGAGTTGTCCGGCCTGCTGAGCCGCGCGCGCCGGGCCGGGCGCGGAGCACGCCGCGCGGCGAGGGCGGCCGGGGGCCTGCGCCCGCGGCGGTGGAGCCACTGGACCCTCCGGTCCCGGCTCGCGCTGGTGGTCGGCGCCCTGGCCGCGGTCGCGCTGATCGTCGCCAACGTCGCCGGGGTCCTGCTGATCCGCGGCTACCTGCGCGACCGGGTCGACGACCAGCTCCAGGGGATGATCCGGCCGCTGTCGGCCGCCCCCTTCCGCAACGCCGACCAGGGTGCCCCGCCGCGGGCCCGGATCTGGCGGGGCCTCGGTCCCGACCAGCTCGCCTACTTCTACGGCCCCGGCGGCACGCTCGACGCGACCCGCAGCTCGACCGCCGACGCGGCCCGCCCGTCGCCCCAGCCGTTCACGGTCGCGACCGCCCGGGCCGCCACCGGCCACCCCTACACGGTCGAGGCCCGCGACGGGAGCGCGGCCTGGCGGATGATCGCGGTGCGCAACACCGAAACCGGCGACATCGCGGTCGTCGGCGTCTCGCTGGTCGAGATCCAGGAGACCACCGACCGGCTCATCCTGATCGACCTCGCGGTGACCGTGTTCATGCTGGCCCTGCTCGGGGCCGGGGCCGCCTTCGTGGTGCGGCTCGGCCTGCGGCCACTGACCGACATGGAGAAGCTGGCCACCGAGATCTCGGCCGGCAACCTTTCCGAGCGGGTCGCCGACACCGACGCGCACACCGAGCCGGGCCGCCTCGGGCTCGCCCTCAACTCGATGCTCACCCGCATCGAGGGCGAGGTCGACGCGCGTACGGCGTCCGAGCGGCGCCTGCGCCAGTTCGTGGCCGACGCCTCGCACGAGCTGCGTACGCCGCTCACCTCGATCCGCGGCTTCGCCGAGCTCTACCGCCGCGGCGGCGCCCCGCCCGGCCCGGCTCTCGACGAGACGATGAGCCGCATCGAGCGCGAGGCCGGCCGGATGGGCGTGCTGGTCGAAGACCTGCTGATGCTGGCCCGGCTCGACCGGCAGCGCCCGCCCGCGCTGCGCCGGGTCGACCTGCTCGAGATCGCCGCCGACACGATCCGCGACGCGCACGCGCGGGTGCCCGACCGCCCGGTCAAGCTGGCCGGGCTGAGCGACGACACCGAGACCTTCGAGCCGGCCACCGTGCTCGGCGACGAGCACGGCCTGCGCCAGGTGGCGACCAACCTCGTCGCCAACGCGCTCCAGCACACCCCGCCGCAGGCCCGGGTCACGGTGCGGGTCGGACGCCTGCCGGTCCGGCCGCCGAAGGCCGCCAGCGTGCAGTCCGGGCCGGTCCTGCTCAAGCCGGGCACGAGCCTGGCCGTCTTCGAGGTGACCGACGACGGGCCGGGCGTCCCCGGCGCCCACGCCCCGCGCGTCTTCGAACGTCTCTACCGCGCCGATGAGAGCCGCACGCGGGGAAAGGGCGGCGGTTCCGGGCTCGGCCTGTCCATCGTCGCGGCCATCGTCCATGGTCACGGAGGGTGGGTGGAGCTCGACGAACCGCGCGGCGGCGGGGCGACCTTCCGGGTACTCCTCCCGACCAGCGGTGACTCGCCGTGAGGTTCCGAGCTGGCTCCGAGGTTGCGCCGAAGATCCTCCAAGGCCTGACGACCACAGTGTCGGCATGCCAGCGCGCCTAAATCTGCGACGCCCCTCGACGGCGGTCAACGCCGTCCTCGTAGTCGCGCTCGTCGCCGGGGCCTTCTGGGCGTACGAGACGATCTCCGGACCGGACACCACGTCGGCCGCCAATGCCTCGGCCCGGACGGTCCCGGTACGCACCGGCACGGTCACCAAGACCGTGACCGCGGACGGCAGCGTGGCGAGTGCCACCACGGCGTCCGCCAGCTTCGTCACCGGCGGCACGGTCACCGAGATCGACGTGCACGTCGGTCAGGTGGTCAAGAAGGGCCAGGTGCTGGCCAAGGTCGACCCGGCCGCCTCGGAGCGGAGCCTCGACGCCGCGCGGGCCGACCTCGACGCCGCGAACGACTCGCTGAGCCGGGCCCAGGACGCCGACTCCGACACCTCGACCGCCGAGAACGCGGTCGAGCAGGCCCAGCTCGAGGTCGACCAGGCGCAGGCGGCGGTGGACGGCTGCACGCTGAAGGCGCCGATGGCCGGCACGATCACCGCGGTCAACGGCACGATCGGCAGCTCGTCCTCCGGCACCGGCAGCTCGTCCTCGTCTTCCTCCTCGTCCCGATCGGGGAGCAGCAGCGGCGGCGGCAGCACCGGCGGCGGGAGCACCGGCGCCGGCGGCACCAGCGGAGGCAGCTCCAACTCGAGCAGCAGCAGCTCCAGTTCTTCGAGCTCCGGCTTCATCGAGATCGACGACCTCGCCAAGCTGGAGGTCACCGCCGCCTTCGCCGAGGCCGACGCGACCAAGCTCAAGGAGAAGCAGACCGCGACCGTCACCTGGAACGCGCTCAGCAACACCTCCGAGCCGGCCAAAGTCAGCGCGATCGATCCGTCCGCGACGACGTCCAACAACGTCGTCACCTACGGCGTCACGCTGAGCCTCGACAAGATCCCGGCCGGGGCCAAGGTCGGCCAGACCGTCTCGGTCTCGGTCACCACCGGTACGGTCGACAACGCGCTGATGGTCAGCTCGGCCGCGATCACGTCTGTCGGCAACCGGCACACCGTGACCGTGGTCAGCAACGGCACCCAGCAGCTGACCCCGGTCGAGGTGGGCCTGGTCGGCGACAGCGACACGCAGATCACCTCGGGCGTCCAGGAGGGCGCGCAGCTGCTGATCAACACCGCGTCGACCGGCACGAGCACCGGCGGTGGCGGGTTCGGCGGGGCGGGTGGCATCGGCGGGGCCGGCGGGCTGGGCGGCGCGGCCCGGGGCGGCGCGGCCGGCTTCGGCGGCGCCCGGACGACCGGAGGCGGGCGATGAGCCGTCCGGTTCTCGACGTCCGCGACCTGCGCAAGATCTACGGGGCCGGGGAGGCGACCGTGCATGCGCTGGCCGGCGTCACGCTGAGCGTCGAGCGCGGCGACTACGTGGCGATCATGGGGTCCTCGGGCTCCGGCAAGTCGACCCTGATGAACATCCTCGGCGCGCTCGACATCCCCAGCTCGGGCAGCTATCACCTGGACGGCGTGGACGTCAGCAAGCTCGGCGACCGGCAGCTGGCGCTGGCCCGGAACCGGCTCATCGGCTTCATCTTCCAGGCCTTCAACCTGATCCCGCGCACGTCCGCGGTGGCGAACGTCGAGCTGCCCCTGGCGTACGCGGGCGTCAAGCCGAAGGAACGCCGGCGGCGTGCCATGGCCGCCCTCGAGGTGGTCGGGCTCGTGGATCGGGCCCGGCACGAGCCGAACCAGCTCTCCGGCGGTCAGCAGCAGCGGGTCGCGGTGGCCCGGGCCCTGGTCACCGAGCCGGCCCTGCTGCTCGCTGACGAGCCGACCGGCAACCTCGACAGCCACTCCACGCACGACGTGCTCAACGTCTTCGACCAGCTCAGCGCGTCCGGCCGGACGATCGTGCTGATCACCCACGAACCCGAGGTGGGCGACCGGGCCAAGCGGCTGATCCGGCTGGTCGACGGCCGGATCGTCTCCGATGTGCGCCAGTCGCCGATCGAGCAGCCACCGGCCGGGTTGACCACCGGACGGCACCACGTCTGGGCCGGGAGACGCGCATGAGCCTCTACGAGGTGATCCGGTTCGCCCTGCGCGGGCTGTCGGCCAACAAGCTGCGCTCGGCGCTGACCATGCTCGGCATCCTGATCGGCGTCGCGGCGGTGATCCTGCTGGTCGCGGTCGGCAACGGCTCGGCCAAGGCGATCAGCGACCGCATCTCGGCGCTCGGCACCAACACGATCACGGTGATGAGCGCGGGCCGGGGCGGCTCGACCAACACCGCGCTGACCGTCCCGATCGCCGACGCGCTGGTCGACCCGACGCTGGCGCCGGACGTGAAGTCGGTGTCGCCGGTGGTCAGCACCGACGCCACGGTCACCTACGGCGGCAACGACGAGGACGTCAACTCGTTCGTCGGTACCACGCCGGGCTGGTTCGCCGCCTCCAACACCCCGATCGCGACCGGCTCGTCGTTCACCCAGGACGACGTCAACCAGGGCCGGCGGGTGGTCGTGATCGGCCAGACCGTGGCGACCGACCTGTTCCCCGGCGTCGATCCGATCAACAAGCAGGTCACCGTCGGCGGCTCGCTGTTCACCGTGGTCGGGGTGCTGGCCGAGAAGAGCTCGACCGGCTTCCAGGACGCCAACGACACCGCGATCGCCCCGCTCACCGCGGTGCGGCAGGTGCTGGCCGGGTACGGCTCGCTGACCTCGATCCTGGTCGAGGCCGGCAGCCCGGACAAGGTCGACGCCGTGCAGTCCGAGGTCGCCACCATCCTCAACCAGCGGATGAACGTCTCCTCGACCACGACCTCCACTCCTTACCGGATCCAGAACGCGTCGCAGCTGCTGCAGACCCAGACCGACACCGCGAACACGTTCACCACGCTGCTCGGCGCGGTGGCCGCGATCAGCCTGCTCGTCGGCGGCATCGGCATCACCAACATCATGCTGGTGACGGTCACCGAGCGGACCCGCGAGATCGGCATCCGCAAGGCGCTGGGCGCCCCGCGCCGGGTGATCCTCACCCAGTTCCTCATCGAGGCGACCCTGCTCAGCGTCATCGGCGGCGCTCTGGGCGTCGCGGCCGCGCTGATCGGCAGCAGCTTCGAGATCGTCGGGGTGAAGCCGGTCATCGTGCCCAGCTCCATCGGGCTCGCCCTGGGCGTGTCCATCGCCATCGGCCTGTTCTTCGGCGGACTGCCCGCCAGCCGCGCCGCCCGCCTGCGTCCGATCGACGCGCTGCGCTACGAGTGAGGATCGTGTGACTTCCATGAACGACGACACCGCCATCCTGTCGGCGCTGCCGGCCGGGCAGCTGCCGGACGCCGAGCCGGAGGACGAGAGCCGGGACGGCCTGGCCGAGGAGCTCGCGCACGCCGCCCCGAAGCGCTGGTGGAACCGGGGCACGGTGGTGCTGGCCGGTCTGGTGCTGCTGGCCGGCGGTTTCGTCGGCGGCGTGCAGGTGCAGAAGAACTGGGGCAGCACCCAGTCGCGCGGCTCCGGCTTCCCGGCCGGCGGGTTCGCGGCCGGCGCCAACGGCGGTGCCGGGCGCTATGGAGGCGGCACCGGCCGAGGCGGCGCCGGAGCGTACGGCGGCGGGAACCTCGGCGGCGGCGCCGCTTCCCAGGCCGGCGGTGCTCAGGCCGGCGGTGCTCAGGCGGGTGGTGCTCAGGCGGCCTCTTCGGGCACCACCGGGACGGTGAAGTTGGTCGACGGCTCAACAATTTACGTTCAGACACCGGATGGAAACCTGGTCACTGTGAACACCGACGGCAAGACCGCCGTCTCGGCCGCCAGCAAGTCCAGCCTGAAGAGCATCAAGGCTGGTCAGAAGGTCACGGTGCAGGGTGCCGCCGGCTCCGACGGAACGGTCACGGCGACCTCGGTGACCACCCAGAAGTAGCCTCGTATCCGAGAAGATCGATAGCTTGTCATATGTGAACCCATTGATGAATACCCCTTGAGGTTCTTAGGCTGAGCCCAGCTCGGACCTAGGGGGTGACTCGCGTGCAGCCCGACGCGACCGCACTCTGGGGCCGCGCCGCCCTCCTCGCGACGATCGAGAATCGTCTCTGCACCGGGGGCGGCGTCGCACTGCGCGGGCCGGCCGGCATCGGCAAGACCGCACTGCTCGACGCGGTCGCCGCGGCGGCCGGGGCCCGCGGCGAGCTGGTGCTGCGCCTGCGGCCGGTACCGACCGAGCGCGCGCTGCCCTATGCCGGCATCGCCGACCTGGTCGGCCAGCTCCCGCCCGGCCACGCCGCCGCGCTGCCGCCCGCCCAGCGCAACGCCCTCGCCGCGCTGCGCCAGGGCCTGCCGCCCCGGGCCGGCACCCCGGCGCTCGCCCGCCGGCTCGTGCTCCCGCTGCTGCTCGCGCACTGCGCCCGCACCGCCCCGGTCCTGCTCGTGCTCGACGACGTGCAGTGGCTCGACCCCGAGTCGGCCGAGCTGATCGGGTTCGCCATGCGCCGCCGGCCCGGCCCGCGCGTCCGGGTCGTGGCCGCCCAGCGCCGTCCCGACCCGGCCGGCCAGCGCCGCGCCGTACGCCTCTGCCCGGCCCCGGCCGTCGAACTGGCCGTCCCGCCGCTCGAACCGGACGACCTGACCGCCCTGCTCGAGGCCCGGGGCCTGCCCTGCCGTACGGCGAGCCGCATGCACGAGGCGAGCGGCGGCAACCCGTTCCTGGCCCTCGCCCTGGGCGGCGCCGTCTCACCCGGCCCGGCCTGGCGCCCGGCTCCTCCGCCGCTGCCCGAGGCGGCCCGCGAACTGCTCCGGGACCGTCTGCGCGCCCTGCCCGGCGAGGTGGCCGAGACGATCCTGGTCGCCGCCCTGGCCACCGAGCCGACCACGACCGTGCTGATCCGGGCCGGTCGCGAGGACGCCATGCGTGACCTGCGCCTGGCCGCCGCCGCGGGCATGGTCGAGCTCGACGGCGACGCGATCCGCTTCACCCCGCCGCCGATCGGCCAGTTGCTGCGCGAGGAGACCGCGGCCGCCGATCGCTCGCGGGTGCACGCCGCGCTGGCCGCCGGCGCGGTCGACCCGATCGAGGCCCTGCGCCACAAGGCCCTGCAGACCGGCCGCCCCGACGCGGCGGTCGCGCGGGAACTGGCCGGGGCGGCCGAGCACTGCGCCGAGCGGGGGGCCGGGCGCACCGCCGCCGAGCTCTACCTGCTGGCCGCCGACCGCTGTCCGCACGAGCTGGCCGACGAGCGGCTCGACTGGCTGGCCACGGCGGCGCGTACCGGCCTGACCGGCGGCGCGTTCGCGCTGGCCGGGCGGGCCGCCGAGGCCGTGCTGGCGGCCGACGCCCCGGCCGGGCACCGGCTGCGGGCCCGGCTGGTGCTGCTCGACCTGTCCGGGCAGGCGCTCTCCGACATGGGGGAGACGTTCGCGGCGGCGCTGGTCGAGGCGGGCGACGACCCGGCCCTGCTCGCTCCCGTACGCCTGCGCCTGACCTGGGCCGCGATGATCGCCGGCGACCCGGACAAGTGGGCCGCCGAGGCGGCCCGCACGATCGACGCCGCGCGCCGGGCCGACGACCCGACGATCGAGGCGATGGCGCTCGGGGCGGTGGCGCAATATCAGCGGGTGACCGGCGAGCCCCGCTGGGCGGACACCCTGGCCCAGGCGCTGGTCCTGCCGGCCACCCCGGCCCCGGACTGGCTGCACTACGCCCCGCACTACCTGGCGGCCCGGTTCGCGATGGTCGACGACCGCCTCGACGAGGCCCGGGCCGAGCTGCTCAAGCTGCTGCCGCTGACCGAGCACGACCGGATCGGCGAGGCCCGGGTCGAGGTGCTGCGCAGCCTGTCCGAGGTGGCCACCCGCGCCGGCCGCTGCCGCGACGCCCTGCAATACGCGCGCCGCGCGGTGACGGCGGCCCAGGAGGTCGGCCTGAGCCCGGGACCGACCTGGTACACGGCCGCGGTCGCCGAACTGGCCGGTGGCAGCCTGGGCGCGGCGGCCGGGTTCGCCCGCCGGGGCGTACGCGCGTCCGAACAGGAGGGTGACAGCCTCTACCTGCGCCGCAACCTGCACGCGCTGGGCCAGGCCGAGCTGCGGGCGGGGGAGACCCGGGCCGGAGTGGCGGCGCTGCGCCGGCTGCGCGACCTCGAGGCCGAGCTGGGCGGAGCCGACCCGATGATCGTGCGCTGGCAGGGTGACCTGGCCGGTGGCCTGGCCGCGCTCGGCGAGCACACCGAGGCCGCGTCGGTGCTGGCCGAGGCGCGGGCGGCCGCGCACCGCCTGGGCACGACCCCCGGAGTCACCGGCTATCTCGACCGGGCGACCGCGGTGGTGCTCTCGGAGAGTGGCCAGGCCGACTCGGCGGTCGTGCTGTCGGCCGCCGCGGCCCGCCACTTCGAGCAGTTGCACCAGCCGATCGAGCAGGCCCACGCCCTGCTCGTCCAGGGTGGAGCCGAGCGCCGGCGCCGCCGGTACGCCGCCGCCCGGCTGGCGATCACCGCCGCCCTGGCCATCTTCCTGGCCGCCGACGCCAAGCCGTGGGCCGAGCAGACCGAGCGGGCGCTGGCCCGCACCGAGGGTGGCAGCTCGGCCCCGGGCACCCTGCCGGTCGATCTGGGACTCACCTCGACCGAGCTGAAGATCGCCGGCCTGGTCCGCGACGGGGCCAGCAACCGCGAGATCGCGAGCCGCCTCTACCTCAGCGTCAAGACGGTCGAGGCGACCCTGACCCGGGTCTACCGCAAGCTCGGCGTACGCTCCCGCACCCAGCTCTCGTCCCGCCTCCAGGCCGCCGAGCCGGTGGCCGCGGTGTCCGAAGTCACCTCGACCGTCTGACCTGGACGTCGACAACGGAGAGTGACGCCGGCAACAGTCGGCGGGTGGCGCCGATCACTTTCGAACCCACCGTTTTACCTGCGTGATTTGGGGATGAAAGACGGGCCGGGCATGGTTGTAGCAAGAGGAAAAACAGTTACTGAGAGTTTCGGGAGACAGGGACACCATGCAGTTCACGATCAAGCTCCGCGACGCCCGCAGGGCGCTGGCCAACCGGCGCGTCGAGCGCGTCGCGCACCGCCGGCTCGCCGACGAGCTCGCCGGGTTCCGCACCACCGCGGAACGGGCGGAGCTCGACGAGTTGATCAGCCGGCACACCCCTGAAGAGACCGAGCAGATCCGCGCGATCCTCTACCGCCACGACGTGGTGCGGCAGCAGACGGGCGCGCGGCAGACCGCCGGCCTGGGTGGCTACCGCGGCTGACGCTCTCCATCCGAGGCTCGGACAGGTTTCCTGTCCGAGCCTTTTCGTTGGGATTTCAGGAGGCTGGCCACGGTGGTGACGGCCAGGACGGCCACGATGACGACGAGCGAGAGCGGGGTGCCGATCTCGGGCACGCCGTGGCTCAGGTCGCTGTGCGCCCAGTGCAGCGCCAGCTTGACCCCGATGAACGCGAGGATCACCGACAGCCCGGCCGACAGGTAGACCAGGCGGTCGAGCAGGCCCTTGACCAGGAAGAAGAGCGCCCGCAGGCCGAGCAGCGCGAACGCGTTGGCCACGAACACCAGGTACGCCTCGTCGGTCACGCCGAAGACGGCCGGGATCGAGTCGAGGGCGAACAGCACGTCGGTGCTGCCGATCGCGATCAGCGCGATGAGCAGCGGAGTGACCACCCGGCGGCCGCCGACCCGGGCGACCATCTTGCCGCCGACGTAGTCGTCGGTCACCGGGAGCACCCGCTTGGCCGCCCGCACCAGGAAGTTTTCGTCGACCTTGCGCTCCTCGGAGCGGTGCCGGAAGAGCTGGACGGCGGTCCAGATCAGCACCAGCCCGAAGATCAGGAACATGAACGAGAAGAGCGACAGCAGGGTGGCGCCGAGCGCGATGAAGGCGACCCGCAGCAGCAGCGCGATGACGATGCCGAAGGTCAGCACTTCCTGCTGATATTTCGACGGCACCGCGAACGTGCCCATGATGATCACGAAGACGAAGAGGTTGTCGACCGAGAGGCTCTTCTCGACCAGGTAACCCGCGAAGTACTGGGTGCCGTACTCCCAGCCCGAGACGTGGGCGAGCACGAAGCCGAACGCGACGGCGACGGCGATGTAGAAGACCGACCAGACGGCCGCCTCGCGGAAGCCGACGGCGTGCGGGCGCAGCACACCCAGGGTCAGGTCGAGGGCGAGCAGGGCGACGATGACGGCGATGGTCAGCGTCCAGCCGAGCGCGGTGACCTCCATGGAAAAGGGACCTCCCAGCGGCAGTTGTTTCGAAGATTGTCTCCGCTGCCCCTGGGAAGTCCCTGGTAGATCCTTATGCCGCTACAAACGATCTTTTCGCGAGCCCGAGCCAGAAGCCGTCGATCGGCTGCGAAGGGGCCCGCTCCGGGTCGTCGGATGCCCCGAGCGTCAGGAACATCGGCGCGAAGTGCTCGATGGTCGGGTGCGCGTACGGCATGCCGGGGGCCCGGGTGCGGAAGTCGGCCAGTTCGTCGACCGCGCCGCGGGCGAGGGTCTCCCGCGTCCACGCGTCGAACTCGCTCGACCAGCCGGGCGCCGGGGCGTCGGTACGCCAGTCGCGCAGGAACGGCAGGCCGTGCGTGGTGAACCCGGATCCGACGATCAGCACACCCTCGTCGCGCAGCGGCGCCAGGCGCCGGCCGATCTGAAGGAGCCGGTCCGGCTCCAGGGTGGGCAGCGACATCTGGAGTACGGGGATGTCGGCGTCCGGATACATCACCGTCAACGGCACGTACGCCCCGTGGTCGAGGCCGCGGTTGGTCCGGGTGACGCGCTCGTCGTCCGGCATCAGCTTCTCGATCCGGGCGGCGAGCGAGGATGCGCCCGGAGCCGGGTATTTCGTCTCGTAGTAGCGCTGCTCGAACCCGCCGAAGTCGTAGACCAGCGGGACGGTCTCGGTCGCGCCGAGCATGAGCGGCGCCGACTCCCAGTGGGCCGAGGCCATCAGGATCGCCTTGGGTTTGGGCAGCGTGGCGGTCAGTTCTTTCAGCTGACCCACCCAGCGCTCGTCGTCGACCAGCGGCGGGGCGCCGTGGCTGAGGAACAGGGCGGGCATGCGGCTCACGTCGACCTCCGTTGACGCTTCAACTAACTACCGCTTACCTTACTGCGGGAAAGTTGTGTCGTCAACTAAACGTCAGGCGGCCTTTCCACCCGTCGAGCACCTGCCCCGGGTCGCTGCCCAGCACGTCGTGCAGGAGCAGGGCGTACACGTCGCGGAAGTCGACCGTGAACTTCAGGTCGCCGTCGTCGAGGTCGGTCAGGCTGGGCGCCTCGCCGTACAGGCCGCCCGGAATGACTGAACCTCCGGGACCGCGAAGCGGTGCCTCGGCCAGCAGGATGTTCGAGGCCGTGCCGTGGTCGGTGCCGTCGGAGGCGTTCGCCTTCACCCGGCGCCCGAACTCGGAATAGACCGCGACCACCACGCCCTGGCCGGCCATCCGCTCGACGAACGCCGACAGCGGCTTGTCGAGCTTGGCCAGCAGCATCTCCTGCGCGCTCTTCTCGTCGGCGTGCAGGTCGAAGCCGCCCAGCGAGACCGAGTAGACCCGGGTCGCGGCGCCCGCCTCGACGCACTTGGCGACCAGGGCCAGCTGCTGGTCGAGCGGGGGAGCGGCGCCCCCGGTCGCGGTCGCGCCCGTGTCGGCCTCGTCATCGTCGATGTCGACATCGGCCATCAGATCCTGGACCCGGACCAGGTCGGCGAAGCAGGTCGCGGCCCGGGCCAGCGCGGGCGACTCGCCGGCCGCGGGCAGGCCCAGCTGCTTGAGCAGGGCCGGTGTCACCGCGGCCGGCAGCTTCACGTCGCCACCGGGAACGGTCGCGCCGGCACTCTTCGCCCCGGCGAGCAGCGGGGGCAGTACGGGTTCGAACGAGACGGCCAGCCGCGGGTCGCCGCCGGCCGCGTCGAGCCAGCGGCCGAGCCAGCCGGTGGTGCCGGGGCGGTCCGGCTGGGCGGTCTGCCAGATGTCCATCGACCGGAAATGACTGTGATCCGGTTTCGGGTAGCCGACGCCGCGGACGATCGCCAGCCTCTTCTCGCCGTACAGCTTGTGCAGCCCGGCCATCCCCGGGTTGAGACCGAAATGGTCGTCCAGTTCGAGGACCTGGGCGGGTTGGTAGGCCAGCCCCGGTCGCGCTTGTGTGTACGCGTCGTCGGCGTACGGAATGACGGTGTTGAGGCCGTCATTGCCGCCGTAGAGGGTGACCAGGACGAGGGTTTTGGCGTCCGCCGGGCGCTCGCCGGCGGTGGCGAGAAGGTCTTTGATGCCATAGGCGGTGGCGCCGGCGGCGACCGCCACGCCGCTTCCGATCAGGAACCGCCGACGGGTGATCGTGTCCATGTTCTCGGGTCTCCTCAGTGGACGGCGTACTCGGGGCTGGCGAGGCCGAGCGCGAGCAGGCGGCGCGGGTCCTTGATGCCGGTCAGCGCGGCCCGGGTGCGGTCGCTCCAGCCGTCGACGACGAGCAGGTCGGCCAGCGCCTCCAGGCGGTCGGCGCCGGTCAGCCGGTCGGTCGCCGCCTTCGCCTGCGCGGCCAGCGCCTGACCGGTTCTGATCCGTGCCTCGGTCGACGAGGTGGTCAGCCAGGCGTCGCCGGCCGGCCACCCGCCGACCGACGGCGGCCGGAACGGCACCTGGCCCAGCGCCTTCAGCGCGGCCGGGGCCTTGACCTTGGTGACGTCGAGCCCGAGCTGGCGCACCGCCCCGATCAGCCATTCGACCGGCTGCTTGACCAGCTGCCCGTTGGTGGCCGGGAACTCGGGGTCGGTCAGCACCGCCTTGAGCAGTGCGCCGCCGGTGCGCCCGGCCGCGGCGATGCGGCCGGTCGCCGCCGCCGACGGCGCGGCACCCGAGCCGTAGCGGACCCACAGCCGCTGGGCCAGGAACGGCAGGTGGTGCTCATTCTGAGTCAGAAGATCCGCGTACGCGTCGACGTCGAACGTGCCGGTCCGCCCGAGCAGGGTGACCGTTCCGTCGTCGTGCCGGGCCGGTTTGAGCGTCGCCCGGCCGGTCGCCTTGTCGACCACCCAGCCGGTCAGCACGCGGGCGCCCGCCTTGACGTCGTTCTCGGTGTAGCTCCCGACCCCGAGCGTGAACAGCTCCATCAGCTCGCGGGCCAGGTTCTCGTTCGGGGCCTTGCGGGTGTTCTTCTGCCCGTCCAGCCAGATGATCAGGGCAGGATCGCGCAACATCGCCCGGGTCAGCGCGCCGGTGTCGCCCGGGCCGTAGCGCCGGAAAGTCTGCTGCTGGCCGAGCATGAGGTGGGCCGAGCGCACCTTCTGCGCGCTGGTCGCCCAGTGGCCGTGCCAGAAGAAGACCAGCTTCTCGGCGCCGGTCCGGCCGGCGGCCAGGCGCCCCAGCCACCAGTCGAGAGCGGCGGCGACCTGCTTCTGCTGGGCCTGGCGTGCCTGCTGGCGCGCTGTTTTGTCGCTGTCGGCGGAGACCTGTGGTTCCGCCCCGACATCCGGCAGATCGACCGGTGTCGCTGGAGCGAGCATCGTCGTGACTGTGCGTTCGACGCCGGACCGCAGTGCCGCGTCGACCTCGGCCGAGGTCGGGCCGAACATTACCCGGCGTAGAAGATGAGACATCTCGCGACGGTCCGTCATGTGCCGAACGTAGATCCGGCACGTAAGAGAACCGTTCGGACCGGGTTTGGAGGACGTACGCCAATCGGTTGAAATTACTCGATGTCTTTTCAACCGTTTTTATAAATGCGCTGGTAACACTGACATGCAGAATGCATCCTAGGTGGACTTCAGGTTTGTCCGCACAGGACATTGCGCCGATCCCGTCACTTTGGCATGCTACGCGGGGTCGTGCGGGGGAACGCTCACAGTAACCCTCAGCTGTACCCCATTCGAGTGACCCTGCGTAATCACTTTTGGGGTCCCTTCCCTGGAGAGGAGGCCCGCCGTGGCGTCACCGCCGCAGCTGCCTCTCGCCGACGACCTGTTCCTCACCGCGCATGACACGGTCCGCGGCAAGTGTCTGCTCTCCCCGGCGACACTCGGCCTCGGTCTGTCCGCCGCCCTCCTCGCCGAGCTCGTGCTCTGGCGACGGCTGGACGTCGTCGACAGCAAGATCGTGATCATCGACGATCGCCCGACCGGCGACCCGGCGACCACCGCGGTCCTCGACCAGCTGCTTCGCGAGGGCAGCCACCGCGTGGTCCGCGACTGGATCTCGTTTCTGGCCACCGGAGTCGCGGTCGACCTGGTCGAGCGCCGGCTCTCCCGCGGCGGCCACGTCACCCGGCAGGAGAAACGCAGCCTGATCGGCGGCACCAAGGTCTACTTCGTGCCCGCCGACTCGATGACGGCCGGCTGGCCGGCCACCCGGGTGCGCACCTGCGTGTCCCGGGGCGAGCTGCTCGACGTCTCCGACCTGGTGCTCTCCGGCCTGATCCTGGCCACCGGCCTCGACCAGCAGGCCTTCGTCACCCTCGACGCGCGCGGCCGCCCGGCGCTGTTCGACCAGCTCCGCCGTCGGATGCCCGCGATGCTGCAGGAACTCGTCGCGCACGCCGAGGCCGCGGTCGGCGACGCCGTGATGGCCCGACGCGCCTGAACCACCCTTCCCCTCAACCAACCCCCTCTTGGAGAAACCGCGTGGCTACCACCGCAAGCTCCGTTTCGGAAGAAAGTCAGTTATCGAATGCGCTAGCCAAGGACCGCCTCGGGGTCCCGGCGGTCGTGTTCTTCGTGATGTCGGCGGCCGCCCCGCTGACCGTGGTCGCCGGCGTCGTTCCCACCGGCCTCGCGGTCACCGGCCTCACCGGCATCTCGATCGCCTTCATCGCGGTCGCCCTCGTGCTCGCCATCTTCGCGGTCGGCTACGTCGCGATGGCCCGGCACATCGCCAACGCGGGCGCGTTCTACGCGTACATCGCGCGGGGCATCGGCAAGCCCCTCGGTGTCGGCGCGTCGTGGGTCGCGCTGGTCGCCTACAACATGTTCCAGTGCGCGTCCTACGGCGGTTTCGGTGCGATCGCGGCGCCGCTGTTCAAGGACTGGTTCGGCTTCGACATCAAGTGGTACTGGCTCGCGCTCATCTGCTGGGCGCTGGTCGCGATCCTGGGCGTACGCGACGTCGCGGTCAACGGCAAGGTGCTGGCCACGCTGCTGGTCGCCGAGATCGTGCTCGTCGTCGTGTTCAGCTTCAGCGACATCCTGTCGCCCAACTTCCACGCCTCGTCGGCCCCCATCAACCCGCACAGCCTGGTCGGTGCCGGGGCGGGCGCGCTGCTCGCGATGGCGGTCACCGGCTTCGTCGGCTTCGAGCAGTCGGTCGTCTTCAGTGAGGAGTCGCGCGACCCGCGGCGTACCGTCCCCCGCGCGACCTACATCGCGATCGCTCTGATCGCCCTGCTCTACGGCTTCGCCTCGTGGGCGATGATCTCGGCCGCCGGCTCCGGCGTGGTCGACCGGGCGGGCAAGGAAGGCCCGGACCTGTTCTTCAACGTGGCGTCCGACCGGCTCGGCTCGGCCGCGCTGCACCTGGGCCACGCGCTGTTCCTGACCTCGCTGATCGCCGCGATGATCTCGTTCCACAACATCATCGCGCGGTACACGTTCTCGCTCGGCCGCGAAGGTGTGCTGCCCCGCTTGTTCGGCAAGACCGTGCCCGGCACCGGCGCGCCCAAGAACGGCTCGATCGCCCAGTCGGTGGTCGGCCTGGTCGTGATCGCGCTCTACGCGTTCATGGGGTGGGACCCGCTCGTCCAGCTGTTCTTCTGGGGCGGCACCGGCGGCGGCATCGGCGTGCTGCTGCTGATCACGGTCACGTCGATCGCGGTCATCGGCTACTTCGCCCGCAACCCGGAGGGCGAGGACGTGTGGCACCGCGTCGGCGCACCGGTCCTCGGCACGATTCTCCTGCTGGTCATGTCGTACCTGACACTGAGCAACATCGCGAAGCTGTTCGGCGTCGACCCGGGCAGCAAGCCGACCTGGGTCGTGCCGACCGCCTTCGCCGTGGTCACGGTCGCCGGCATCATCTGGGCCCTCGTGCTGCGCGGCAGCCGCCCGCAGATCTACGCGGGCATCGGCCTCGGCGCCCGCAGTGTCAGCTCGACCGGCGGCTTCTCCGCCGCGATGTCCGGTAACGAGGAGGACCCCCGCGCATGAGTGATCAGTTCGTGATCCGGCCCGCCCGGGAGGACGAGATCCCGGCGGTCGGCTATCTGATCGCGTACGCCTTCAACGACCTCCTCGCCGACGCCTACCTGGTGCCGCCGCTGGCGGACCGGGTGAACGTGATGGCCGACTTCTTCACCCTGCTCACCGAGCACGCCCAGTCGTACGGCCGGATCGACGTGATCGACCGTCCCGGCGGCGATGGCCTGGCCGCCACCGCGGTGTGGTTCGACTACACCCGGGAGGCACCCGACCCGGAAAACTACGAGGAGCGGCTGGCCGCGCTGGCCGGAAAGTACCTCGACCGGTTCCAGGCCCTCGACGAGCTGTTCGCCAAGCACCACCCGCACGACGAGCACTGGCACCTCGCCTTCCTCGCCGTGCACCCCGAGGAGCAGCACCACGGCCTCGGCAGCTTGCTGATGCGGCGGACCCATGCCGAACTCGACGCGGCCGGCACGCCGGCCTACCTCGAGGCGACGAACGCCGACAACGTGCGGCTCTACCGCCGCCACGGCTACGTCGACATGGATCCGTTCGAGATGCCGCTGCCCGACGGCACGCCGTTCTTCCGGATGTGGCGCAAGCCGGCCTGACGCGGCCTTCGCCCCGGCCGGTCCCGTGTTTCCGCGGGACCGGCCGGTTCGTGTTCACGCCTGCTCGGTGGAGCTTCGTGTTCACACCCGGTCGGTGGGCTTCGTGTTCAGACCTGGTCGGTGGGGCTTCGTGTTCAGACCTGGTCGGTGGGGCGAAGGACGATTTCGGCCACGGCGCGGCGGCGGGGGCCGGTGACGATGTATTCCACGGCTTCCGCGATGTCGTCGGCGTGCAGGCGTTCCACGTCGGCGAACCGGGCCGCCAGGCGCTCCTGGACGGCCGGCTGCTGGTGGCCGAAGAGCTCGGTCTCGGTGAGGCCCGGCTCGACCACCGAGAAGCGGACGTTGCGCCGGGTGAACTCCTGCCGCCAGGCCTCGGTCGCGCCGGTGACCCCGAACTTCGTGGCGTTGTAGACCGCGCCGTTGAGGATGGGGAAGCGGCCGGCGATCGAGCTGATGTTGACGACGTCGGCGACCTGCCGGGGGCTGTCGGCGGCGGCCTCGATGAGGTGGGGCAGGGCGGCCCTGGTGACGTAGAGCAGGCCGTTGATATTGATGTCGACCATCTGCTGCCACTCGTGCAGCGGGGCCGCGACCGAATCGCCGGTGAGCATGACGCCGGCCGCGTTGACCAGGATGTCCAGGCGGCCGAGCCGCTCGACGGCGCCGTCGACGGCGCCGGTCGCGGGCCCCGGGTCGGTCAGATCGGCGGCCAGCGCGACCGTCCGGCCGCCGCGGTCGGCGATCTCCTTGGCCAGGACGTCGATGCGGTCCTGGCGCCGGGCGACCAGGACGACGGCGGAGCCCCGGTCGGCGAGCCGCAGCGCGGTGGCCCGGCCGATGCCGCTGCTGGCCCCCGTGACCAGGGCGACGGTCGACGTCAGAGCGGTGATGGTTGATGTCACGAGGACCTCCGGAGTTCGATGTAAGAGTGCTCTCACAATGTAAGAGACCTCTTACGCCGGAGGCAACGGAGTGTGATCGACCGCATGTAGGCTGGCGTCGTGTCGAAGCGTGCCGCCTACCACCACGGCGATCTGAAGGCCGCGCTGGTCGAGAGCGCGCTCGCGCTGATCGCCGAACGGGGAGTCGCGGCGCTGTCGGTGGCCGAGGTCGCCCGCCGCACCGAGGTCAGCAGCGGCGCGCCGTACCGGCACTTTCCGAGCCGGCAGGCGCTGCTGGTCGCGGCCGCGACCACGGCCGCGCGCAACCTCACCGCCCGGTTCGAGGCGACCTGCCCCTGGACCGGCCTGCCCGGATCCGACCCGGTCGCGAACCTGGGGGCGTCCGCGGCGGTCTACACGCTGTTCACCGCCGAGCACGGCTTCGGCCTCGACCTGATCTTCGCCGCGGAGCTGCGCGGCGACAGCGACGAGGACCTGCTGGACGCCGGCCGCGCGGTCATGGAGCCGCCGCTTCAGGCCGCCCTGTCCATCACCGGCGGCGATGCCAAGGCCGCGCTCAACCTCGTCGAACGCGCGTTCGCCGCCGCACACGGCTATGCCACGCTGTGGCGCAGCGGCCTCTACGCCGACCGTCAGGCCACGGTGGACGACGCGGCCGCCGACGCGGCGGCGACCGCCCGCATCCTGGCCCGGGCGATCCAGAACCCCTGACTCAGCGGGCCACCCGCCCAGGCCCGCACGCCCAGGCCCGCACGCCCAGGCCCGCACGCCCAGGCCCGCACGCCCAGGCTCCAGGCCCGCACGCCCAGGCCCAGGCCGGCGGATGATCGGGGCATCGACTGGCCGCCCGCCGGTGGTGATCACCGGGCTTCCCGCCGCGCGGGCGGACTGCCAGGATCGCGGGATGGGCTACGACCTGCACATCACCCGGGCGTTCACGTCGTTCGACAGCTCGCGGTACCCGATTCTTCTCGCCGAGGTCGTCGCCGTCCTGCGGGACGAGCCCGACCTGGTCGTGCCGGACGACGCACCGTGCCGGGCGGACCTGTGCTTCGTCGAGTGGACGGCCGGCGAGGGCGGGCTGATGTTCGACAACGGTCGGCTCCGGTCGAAGAACCCGCGAGAGGAGTTCATCCGCCGGATGACGGAGTTGGCGTCGCGGCTGGACGCGTGGGTGATCGGCGACGACGGCGAAGTCTTCGAACGGGACGGCGAGCAGGTCGTCAGACGCCAGCGCGGCCCCGGGGCGTTCGTGGTGAACGCGCGCTACCTGACCCGGGGAACGCCGATCCGGCCGGAGGAGTGGGAGCGGCTGGCCGCGGCCGAGCCGGACTTCCGGACGATGGCCCGCATCGAGGCGACGGTGCCGTCCGGCCGGCGCTGGATCGCCTGCCCGCCCGTGGCCTGCTGGACCGGACACCCCTCGGGCCGGGTGGTGCCGTTCTTCCACGACGAGGACGTGATCGAGGTGCGGCACGCCGACGAGCCGACGATCCGCCGCATGCGGGAACTCGCGCCGGCCCTGGCGGCGACGGTCGTCGACGACGAAGACCGGCCGGCCTGAGCACGCCGGAATCAGTGCACGTCGTCGCCGAACTCGTAGTAGTCGGGCTCCTCCAGTGGCGGCTCGTCCAGCTCGCCCTCCGCCCACAGCGACTCCCCGCCCGGCACGCCGGGCTGGGCCGGAACGGGCGGCCGCGCACCCTCGGAGCCGAACCGCGAGCCGGCCCCGCGCCGGGCGCCGCCCCCTGAGCCGGCCCGGCCGGAAGCGGGCGGCGAGCCCGCGGCCGGTGAGGGCGTGGTGGCGCGATCCGGCTCGGAGCGCGAGCCGCTCCCCGCGAAGCGATCGGGTTCCCATCGCGAGCCCGCTCCGGCGCCGGAACCGGGTTCGAAGCGCGAGCCTCCGGCCGGGCCGGGGGTGGTGGACGGGGTGTCGGGCAGCTCGGCGATCGCGTCGAGGACCGGCTGGCCGAACTTGGTCAGTTTGCTCTGGCCGACACCGCTGATCGTGCCCAGCTGGGTCAGGGTGGCCGGGCGCAGCGTCGCGATCGCGCGGAGCGTGGCGTCGTGGAAGATGACGTAGGCCGGGACGCCCTGTTCCTTGGCCGTTGCCGCCCGCCACGCGCGCAGGTGCTCGAACAGGGGGGTCGCCGACTCGGGGAAGTCGACCGGGACGGCCGCCGGGGCCGCGCTGCGGGACGAGCGGGACGGGCGGGCCGGCTTCACCTCGCGGCGCATCATGACCTTGGCGCCGCCGCGGAGGACCTCGGCGCTGCGCTCGGTGAGGACCAGGGCGCCATAGTTGGGTTCGACCGCCAGGTAGCCCGCGGCCAGCAGCTGGCGGACCACGCCGCGCCACTCGGCCTCGCCCAGGTCGGCGCCGATGCCGAAGACCGACAGCTCGGCGTGGCGGAACTGAGCGATCTTGTCGGTCTTCTTGCCGAGGAGGATGTCGATCGACTGGCCGGCGCCGAACTTCTGCCCGCGCTCCTTCTGCAGCCGGAACACCGTGGACAGCAGTTTCTGCGCCGGGACCGTGCCGTCCCACGACTCGGGCGGGGTGAGGCAGGTGTCGCAGTTGCCGCAGTTGGCGCCGGACGGGTCCTGACCGAAATAGGCCAGCAGCTGCGCGCGCCGGCAGGTGACCGTCTCGCACAGGGCCAGCATGGCGTCGAGGTGGCTGGACGCGTTGCGCCGGAACGTGACATCGCCGTCCGAGCTTTCGATCATCTTGCGCTGCTGGACGACGTCCTGCAGGCCGTACGCCAGCCAGGCCGTGGACGGCAGCCCGTCGCGGCCGGCCCGGCCGGTCTCCTGGTAATAGCCCTCGACCGACTTGGGCAGGTCGACGTGGGCGACGAACCGCACGTCGGGCTTGTCGATGCCCATGCCGAACGCGATCGTCGCGACCATGACCAGGCCGTCTTCGCGCAGGAAGCGGGACTGGTTGGACGCGCGGGTGCGGCTGTCGAGGCCGGCATGGTAGGGCAGGGCGGGAACGCCGTTGGCGCTCAGGAACTCGGCGATCTTTTCGACCGTGGCGCGGGACAGGCAGTAGACGATGCCGGCGTGGCCCGCGTGCTCGGTGCGCAGCAGGTCGAGCAGCTGCTTGCGGGGCTCGGCCTTGGGCACGATGCGGTATTGGATGTTGGGCCGGTCGAAGCTGGAGGTGAAGTGGCGGGCGCCGGTCAGCTCGAGGCGGGTCGCGATCTCTTCGCGGGTGGCGCTGGTCGCGGTCGCGGTGAGCGCGATGCGCGGCACGTCGGGCCAGCGCTCGTGCAGCATCGACAGGCCGAGGTAGTCGGGGCGGAAGTCGTGGCCCCACTGGGAGACGCAGTGCGCCTCGTCGATCGCGAACAGCGAGATCTTGCCCCGGTCGAGCAGCCGCTGCACGTTCGCCGTGCCCAGGCCCTCGGGTGCGACATAGAGCAGGTCGAGGTCGCCGTTGACGAACTCGGCCTCGACGATGCGGCGCTCCTCGAAGTCCTGCGAGGAGTTGATGAAGTTGGCCTTGACCCCGGCCGTGCGCAGGGCGTCGACCTGGTCCTGCATGAGGGCGATGAGCGGCGAGACGACCACGCCGGTGCCCGGGCGCACCAGGGCCGGAATCTGATAGCACAGCGACTTGCCGCCGCCGGTCGGCATCAGGACCAGCGCGTCGCCGCCACCGATCACGTGCTCGATGATGTCGCGCTGCTGCCCACGGAACTCGGAATAGCCGAAGACCGTGCTGAGGACCTCGAAGGCGGGAGAAGTCACCCCGCGACAGTACAGAGGGGGACCGACAATCGGTCGCACACCTGTGGACAACCCGGGGGACGCGCGCGGCGTCCCCCGTCCCCCGTCCGTTGTACCGGGGGATCGTAAAGGGTGTTGACAATTATGGGCAAGTCTTGGACAGAACTGCCGCAAGAAGTGAACTACATCGATCCGGCACAACCGGGCCGGCTCGGCCGCTCGCGTAGCGCGTGCGGCCGGGCCGTCACCTTATGGTGCCTGACCGTGGACCGGTCGCGTTACTCGGCCAGGGGGAGCTCGATCGTGTGAGCCGTGTGCGAGGCCTTGGTGGCGAGATAGCGCACGTTGGCCGACGACATGTGCACCCCGGTCGGGACCCGCTGGGTCACGTCGATGCCGTACGACTCGAGCTGCACCGCCTTGTCGGGATTGTTGCTGAGCAGCCGGATGCGCTCGCAGCCCAGCGCCGACAGCATCTGGGCCGCCGCCGCGTAGTCGCGCTCGTCCTCGCCCCGGCCGAGCGCCACGTTCGCCTCGTAGGTGTCGAGCCCCGAGTCCTGCAGCGCGTACGCGTCGAGTTTGGCGTACAGACCGATGCCGCGGCCCTCCTGGCGGAGGTAGAGCAGGAAGCCGCCCTGGTCGGCGATCCGCTCCACCGCCTCGCGCAGCTGGGGGCCGCAGTCGCAGCGCTGGCTGCCGAAGACGTCGCCGGTCAGGCACTCGCTGTGGGGGCGCACGAGCGGAGCCCGGCCCCCGGCGGCCGACTTCTTCAGCGCGCGCTGCCAGTCGCCCAGCCCGAGCGCGAGATGCTCCTCCTTGTCGACCAGGCCGTCGAAGGTCATCACCTGGGCGGTGGTGGAATATCCGTCCCCGAAGCGCAGCGGGACAGTGACCTGCTGCCTCACCGTGGCTTTCAACATCGGTCCTCCTTTATGGTTCCCCGCTGATCCGCCCCGCCGGCAGCTCGTGTCACGACACCGCGACTGACAGCAAATGTGCCTGTAATCGTCGCCCGGATTATCTTGGACGCAACTTGTGAGCTGGGTGACGATCGTCGCTCGACTGGAGGCATCATCGGTGGTTGAGCGTCCTTACACGCTGCTGAGCTGCGGAATGTCGCTTGACGGCTATCTTGACGACACCGGTCCGGAGCGGTTGCTGCTCTCCAACGACGCCGACTTCGACCGGGTCGATGAAGTGCGCGCGACCTGCGACGCGATCCTGGTGGGTGCGGCGACGATCCGCGCGGACAATCCGCGCCTTCTCGTACGCGCGGAGCACCGTCGCGCCGCCCGCGAGGCCCGCGGCCTGGCGCCCACCCCCGTGAAGGTGACCGTGACGAGCCGGGGTGCCCTGGATCCGGCCGCGAAGTTCTTCACCGCCGGCGACGTCGAGAAGCTGGTCTACTGTGCCGCCCCGGCGGTCGCCTCGGTCCGGGAGCGGCTCGGCGCGGTGGCGACGGTGGCCGACGGCGGCGACCCGGTCGACGTGGCCGTGATCGTCGCCGACCTGGCCCGCCGCGGCGTCGGCCGCCTCATGGTCGAGGGCGGCGGCACGATGCACACCCAGTTCCTGACCTCGGGACTGGTCGACGAGCTCCAGCTGGTCGTCGCGCCGTTCTTCGTCGGCGATTCGCGGGCGCCCCGCTTCGTCACCGACGGCAAGTTCCCGTGGGGGCCGACGCACCGGGCCACGCTGGCCTCGGTGCGTCAGATCGGAGACGTGGTGCTGCTGCGGTACGCCTTGTCGGACCGGGCCCTTTCGGGTCGGGCCTCTTCGGATCGGACGCTGTCGGATTAGGGGCAACGAACCGGCGTCCCTCTAGGCGCCGGTGCGGGCCAGCTCGCGCTCCGGCGCGACCGCCGAACGCATGACCGGGGCGGGCGACACCGGGGCCACCGTGCGTACGGTCTGAAGAGCGCGAGCCGTCGCGGCCAGCCGCAGCCGCGCAACGGCCCGGGCCACCAGCACGATCGCGCCCGGCAGGGCCGCGACGAAGGCGAACAGGCCGTAGACCACCGCGATCGTCAGGCCCTGGGTGGCGCTGAGGCCGGCCGCGCCGAACGCCCACGCCGTCACCGCCTCGCGGGGCCCCCAGCCGCCGACGTTCACCGGCAGCGACATGGCCAGCAGCGCCAGCAGCATCAGCGGGATCAGCCGGATCAGCGAAGCGGACGAACCGGCGGCCCGGGCGGCCACCACGAACGTCGCCAGGTGCCCGGCCAGCACGACGGTCGAGGCGAGCGTGATCCCCGGCCAGTTGCGCCGGGCGAGCAGGCCCGTGCGGATCTCCGACAGCGTCGTGCGTACGCCCGACGCGAGCTTGGAACCCCCCTGCCGCAACCGCCGGCAGGCGAGGAAGACCAGGGCGCCCGCCAGGGCGACCGCGCCGCCGATGACCGCGACCGTCGCGCCGTGCCGGTGCAGCTCGGTGAGGACCGGTGACGGGACCGTGAGCAGCACCGTCACCCCGACGCCGAGCAGGACGATCTGGCCGGCGGTGCGCTCCAGCACGACCGCCCGCACGCTGCGGCCGACGTCACCCTCGTCGCGGCCGTGCTGAACCGCCCGGTCGACGTCGCCGAGGACGCCACCGGGAAGCGCGGCGTTGAGGAAGAGCGCCTTGTAGTAGTCGGCGACCGCGGTGGGCATCCGCAGCTTCAGACCCATGCCCCGCGCGACCAGGCACCAGCGCCAGGCGCTGAACACGGTGGTGACCACGCCGATGACGAACGCGAGGGCGAGAACCGGCGCGGAGATCACGCGCAGGCCGTCGAGGAACGCGCCGGTGCCGAGCCGCCACAGCAGCACGGCGATGATCGCCGCCCCGCCCAGGATGCGCAGCCAAGCCCAGATCGATCGCGTCACGTTCGTTCGTCCCCTCGTTCGGCCGTTATCCCCTAGTACGCCGGGGCGGGCACAAAGGGTTCAGCCGAACATCGCTAAAAGATCAATGTGTCCGACGGTGGCGGTCGGGATCGGCCGCCGGCGCTGCTCGAGATAGGCGTCCAACCGCAGGTCAGGGCGCTGTTCCTGGGCCGCGCCGACCCAGCCGCGAAGCCACTCGGCCGTGAGCTCGGCCATGTTTTCGTCCAACCGCCAGGAACTCTCCCGGGTGACGACGGTCGCACCGGCCTTCTCGAACGCGGCCTTGGCGGCCCGGGGGGCGTCCGGTCCGAGCTTGCCGTCCCGCCGCTGGTGCTCGTTGAAGGCGTCCTGGACCGACGTGTCGTTCGGGTCGGCCGGGTCCAGGCGCACCTCGCCGGTGACGCTGAGCGTGAACAGGGCGGGGGTGCGGCTGTCGGCGCACGCCTGGACCAGCTTGTCGAGCCCGTCGGCGGTGAGAATGTCGAGCAGGGCCGAGCAGGTGACCAGGTCGGTGCCGTCGAGATCCGATGCGGTCAGCGCGGTGACATCGCTCAGCTCGGTGGTGACCGTGACGCCGTCGAAGGGCATGTTGGCCTGGGCGTACTCCAGGAGCACCGGGTCGCGGTCGGCCATGATCCAGTGCTGGGGGGTGGCGAGCTGGGGTGCCAGCCAACGGCCCAGGGAGCCGGTGCCGCAGCCGAGGTCGCGGATCGTGCGGACGGTCGGGGGCAGCAGCTGGACGAGGTCCTTGGCGCGGGCCGCGGCGTCGGCCGGCTCGCGCAGGCCCAGCCAGGTCTCGCTGAACTCTCCGGTCATCGCGGGACTCCTTCGATGATGTCGCTGAGGCTACGGGCGGTCTCGGCCCAGGTCGGTAGGGTCTGGCGGCGGTCCCGGGCGGCGGTTCGCCAGCGGTCGCGCAGATCGGGGTCGGTGAGCCACTCGCGCAGCGCGGCGGCCAGAGCCGACGGATCATCGGGCGGGATCAGCACGCCCGGGCGGCGGCCGTCGCTCGCCCGGCCCAGCGCTTCGGGCACCCCGCCGACCTCGGCCGCTACCACCGGCAGGGCGCGGGCCAAGGCCTCGGTCACGACCATGCCGTAGGTTTCGGCTCGCGACGGGAGCACGAACAGGTCGGCGCCGGCGTAGGCGGCGTCGAGATCGGCGCCGGCCAGCGGGCCCGTAAACGTGATGCGCGGGTCGGCGTGGCGGACCGGCTCCCGGAGGGCGCCCACGAACGTGCATCGCCAGTCGAGGTCGGCCAGATGCTGCTCGAGCGCCGAAACCAGCAGGTCCTGGCCCTTGCGGTGGGTCACCGACGCCACGCAGAGCAGCCGTCGGCCGCCGGGGCCGGGCGTCGCGGCCGCTGCCATCTCGACTCCCGGTGCGGCCACTTCGACGCCCGATAAGCCGTGCATTTCGGAAATGCGGAGGGCGGCGGGGGAGGACGTGGCGATCACGGTGTCGGCCAGGTGCAGGGTGCGGCGTTCGAGAGCCCGCAAACGGTCCCGCTCCGAGCGCGGCAGACCGGTCTCGTCGCTCAGCGGCAGGTGGACCAGCACCAGCAGGCGCAACCGGCGGGCGTGCGGCTCCAGCACCGACGGGACCCCGCACGCGACCAGTCCGTCAATCAGCACATCAGACTTATCGGGAATATCAGTCAAAGCCCGGGCAAGAGCCGACTGTGCGGCCGGCCCGGGGGACGGCCAGGAACCGGGGATGGCGACCTCGTGCACGTCCCGGGCCAGCAGACTCAAGACCACCCGGTCGTACCGGTTGCCGCCGCTCGGCGCCGCCGGGTCGTCGATCCCGCCCGGCAGCACCGCCCACAGCGGGGAACTCACAGATCGCGCTCGTAGGACGCCCAGGCGATGTGCGACTCGTGCAGCGTCACCGCGATGCCGGTCAGCCCCGACGCGCCCGCGCCCAGCGACCCGTCCGCGGCGGCCGCGGCCAGCCGGTCGGCGATCACCTTGGCCAGGTATTCGGTCGACGTGTTGATGCCGGCGAAGTCCGGTTCGTCGTCGAGGTTGCGGTAGCTCAGGGCGCCGCAGATGCCGTGCAGCTTCTCGAGCGCCAGGCCGATGTCGACGACGATGTTGTCGTCGTCGAGCGACGGACGGCGGAAGGTGGCGTCCACCACGAAGGTCGCGCCGTGCAGCTTCTGGGCCGGTCCGAAGACGTCGCCCCGGAAACTGTGCGCGATCATGATGTGGTCGCGGACGGTGACGCTGAACAAGGGTCTACTCCTCGGGGTAGTCGATCACATGGCAGAGGGCCGGAAGGCTACCGTCCGCGAGCCGCGGCATCACCTCGGGCAGCTCGGAGAACCGCGACCGGCCGGTGATCAAGGCGTCGAAGACCGGGTCGCGCAGCAGCTCCAGGGACAGGGCCAGACGCTGGGCATACGTGCGGCGCCGGTTCGGGGCGATGCCGCCGACCTGACTGCTGCGCACGGTCAGCCGGCGGGAGTGAAAGAACTCACCCAGCGGCACCGAGACCTGACGGTCGCCGTACCAGCTCAGCTCGACGACCGTGGCCTCCGGCGCGAGCAACTCCAGGGCCCGGGTCAGGCCCTCCGAGGTCGCGCTGGCGTGCACGACAAGGTCACAGTCGCCGTCGGCATCAGCCGGGGCGGCGTAGGAAACCCCGAGGGCGTCCGCCAGGGCGGAACGCGACGGATCGGGGTCGACCAGCTGCACGCGTACGCCCGGAAGCCCGGCCGCGACGGCCGCGACCGACGCGCCCACCATGCCCGCCCCGACGATCGCGATTCGATCGCCGATCTGCGGGGAACCGTCCCAGAGAGCGTTGACCGCGGTCTCGACCGTCCCGGCCAGGACGGCCCGGTGAGCCGGGACGCCGGGCGGCACCACGGTCACCGCCGAGGCGGGGACCACATAGCGGGTCTGGTGCGGATAGAGGCAGAAAACGGTCTTCCCGACCAGGTCGGCCACGCCGTCCTCGACCACGCCGACATTGAGATATCCGTATTTGACCGGTGCCGGGAACTCGCCCTCCTGGAAGGGTGCCCGCATTGCGGCCCACTGGCTCTCCGGCACCCGGCCGGCGAAGACGAGGGTCTCGGTTCCCCGGGAGATCCCGCTGTGCAGAGTCCGCACCAGAACCTCGTCGCGGGCCGGTGCCGGCACCCGTTCGGGGCGGATCTCACCCGCTCCGGGTGAAGCGAGCCAGAACGCTGACGCGTCATCCGACATGGGATGTCTCCTCAACCGCTGAACCGATCGCGTTCCCCGCGCGTGTAAAGCGCTGACAGCGGCAACCATACGCGGCGGCCGATCTTGCACCTGGAGGCACGGTGACACTCAGTACCGCAGTGACCACGACCACCCCCTCACGGGGGCCGGCGGCTGGTCTTGCACTCCAAGTTGTGCTGCTCGCCACGCTCGCCGTCACCCAGGGCCTGACCGCCGAGGGCCTGCTGGCCGGCGCGGTCTACGGCCTCGCCCTCTGCGCGTTCCTGTCGACCGGCCTCCAGCGGGCGGCGATGGCGAAACTCGGCCCGGCCAACACGGTCACGCTGGCCCGGGCGATTCTGGTCGGCGGAGTGACCGCCCTGGTGGTGACGTCGTTCACCCACCCGATCAGCACGCCGGTGCTGGTCGTGGTCGCCGGCGTCGCCCTCGCGCTCGACGGGGTGGACGGGCAGGTCGCCCGGCGAACCGGAAGCACATCGGCGCTCGGCGCCCGGTTCGACATGGAGATCGACGCGTTCCTGATCCTGGTCCTCAGCGTCTATGCCGGTGACCGTTTCGGCTGGTGGACGGTGGCCCTCGGCGCCTACCGCTACCTGTTCGTCGCCGCCTCGTGGGCGCTGCCCTGGCTGAACGCCGCGCTGCCGCCCAAGTTCTCCCGCAAGGTCGTCGCCGCTCTGCAGGGCGTCGTGCTCGCGGTCGCCACGGCGCACCTGCTGCCGTACACCGTGACGGTGGCCGCCCTGGCGATCGCCTTCGCGTCGCTGACCTGGTCGTTCGGTCGTGACGTCGCCTGGCTCTACCGGGCCGAACGGGTCCGCGAGGCGGCCCGGGGGCGCTGGTCGGGCCCGCGTCAGGCCGCTCTCGTGAGCTGACCCGGCTTCGCCGCGGGCAGCCTGTCCGGGTGCAGGATCGCGGCGATCGCCTCGACCCCGTCGACCAGGCGGGGTCCCGGCCGCACCACCAGTCCATCCCCGTCGATCGCCCACACCTGCGCATTCGGGAAGTGGTGTCTGATCCGGTGCGCCTGCTCGGCGGCGCCGTCCAGGTGGAAGCCGCACGGCGTGACCAGCACGATCTCGGGAGACGTGGCGGCCAGTTCGGCGTACGTCGTCTCGACCGATCGCTGCCCGCCGTGCGCGCCCACCGGTTCGCCGCCGGCGGCGACGACCAGATCGGGGACCCAGTGCCCGGCGGTGAAGGGCGGATCGACCCACTCCACGACCGCCACCCGCGGCCGTCTTTCGCCGGCGACCTGGGCGGCCACCCGCGCCAGGCGGGCCCGGAGCGCCTCGACGAGGTCGAGCGCCCTTTCCCGTACGCCCGAAGCCTCCCCGACCGCAACGATGGTCGCGAGAACCTCGGCGAGTGAGTACGGGTCGAGTGACAACACGTCGGCGCGACATCCCAGGTAGTCGAGCGCGTCGCTGACCTGGCCGGACGGCAGCGCGCAGACCCGGCACAGGTCCTGCGTGAGGATCAGGTCGGCGTCGAGATCGGCGAGCGCCCGCGCGTGCAGCGTATAGAGGTCTTCCCCGGCCGCCATCCGAGCCTTGACGTAGGCGTCGATCTCGGCCGGCGTCATCCCCCGGGTGTCCCGGCCACCGACGACGACGGTCTTCTCGGCGCGGGCGGCGGGCGGCTCGTCACACTCGAAGGTCACCCCGACCAGGTCGTCTCCGAGCCCCAAGGCGTAGACGATCTCGGTCGCGGACGGCAGCAGAGAGACCAGGCGCATGCCATCCATCCTGCCGGGTATGTGGCGTGCATGTTCCCCGCTGAGAACCTGCGTGACTGGCGCGGCCAGAAGGTCATCGATCCCGAGGGCGACCGGATCGGTGACCTGGAGGCCGTCTACGTCGACACCGCCACCGACGAGCCCAGCTTCGCCACCGTCCGGGTCGGCATGATCGGCCGGCACCGGCTGGTCTTCGTGCCGCTCGGCGGTGCGACGGTGCGACCGGACGCGGTGCGGGTGCGATATGCCAAGAAGCTCGTCGGCGACGGCCCGAGCATCGACGTCGACGGCGAACTCACCGCCGCCGACGAACCCGGGGTCTTCGCCCACTACGAGCTGCCCTACCAGGTCGGCGGCGGGGCCCGCCGGCTCGCCCGGCGCTAGAACACGATCTGCGCGGCGCCGGGAACGGTGAGGTGGCCGGCGACCGCGCCCGGGATGCCGGTCGTGGCGTCGACCGGGAGCCAGGTGATGCCGCCCGAGTTCTGGTTGGCCACGTAGAGCCAGGTGCCGTCCGGGGTGAGGGCCAGGTTGCGGGGCCAGTCGCCGCCGCAGGGCGGGGCGGCCAGCGGGGTCAGGGTGGCGCCGTCGCCGCCGACGGTGAAGACGCCGACGGTGTTGGCGCCGCGGTTGCTGACGTAGACGAAGCGGCCGTCGGATGAGGTGACGATCTCGCCCGGGTAGTTGGGCGTGACCGTGGCCGCTGGCAGGACCTGGCCGGGGGTGAGGACGCCGTTCCGCCACGAGCACACGGTGACGTTGTTGCCGTTCTCGCCGGCCAGGTAGGCGTACCCGGCGTTGGGGTGGAAGGCCAGGTGGCGAGGGCCGGTGCCGGCCGGGAACGGCACCTGCCGGGCGAGGGTCAGCCGGTTGCCGCCGAGGGTATAGACGAAGACGCTGTCCCGGCCGAGGTCCATGGCCAGCAGGTAGCGGCCGGTGGGGTCGGCGACGACCTCGTGGGCGTGCGAGCCGCTGCCCTGCCGGCGGGTGTCGGTGGGGGCCTCGACGGTGCCGTCGGTGGCGATCGGGTGGGTGACCGTGGCGCCGCCGTCGTAGAGCGAGGTGAACAGGAACGCCCCGCCCGGCTGGACGGCCACGTGGGCCGGGCCGGAGCCGGTCGGAACCGTGTTGCGGACCGCCAGCGTCGTCGGGTCGACGGCGCTGACGGTGCCGTTGGACTCGCTGATCGCGTAGAGGGACCGGGGGCCGAGGGCCAGCCAGGACGGGTCGGCGATCGCGGCGCTCCCGGTCTGCACGGTCAGCGCGCCCGTGGCCGGGTCGGCCGTGCCCAGCAGTATGCCGGGGCCGCC
Source organism: Actinoplanes sp. NPDC051411 (assembly GCF_040682075.1). NCBI lineage: Bacteria > Bacillati > Actinomycetota > Actinomycetes > Micromonosporales > Micromonosporaceae > Actinoplanes > Actinoplanes sp. NPDC051411. Next base: position 78,516 of record NZ_JBFBAD010000003.1, read on the forward strand.
GGAGGAGGTGTAGCTGCCGGCGTAGAAGCGGCGGCCGGTGGCAGCTCGGGGCATCGGCAACGCGGCGGCAGCGGCGGCCACGAGCAGCCCTCGGCGACTGATCTTCATCCCATCCATAACAGTAAATATAAGTTACAGAAGGGGCCGAAGATCAAGCCAGGACGGAACCTCCATCGATCGTCGTGATCGTGCCGGTGGCGTAGGGCTGGCTCATCAGGTAGAGGTAGGCCTCGGCCACGTCGTCGACCTCGCCCACCCGGCCCAGGGGCAGCGACCTGCCGAGCATCGCGTACATCTCCTCGACCTCGGCGCCGTCACCCCACAGCGGGGAACGCGTGACGCCGGCCTTGACCGCGTTGACCCGGATCGGTGCCAGCTCGACGGCGAGGGCCCGGGTCAGGCCGTCCATGGCGCCGCAGACGCTCGCCGCGGCGGCCCAGCCCGGGCCGGGCCGGTCGGCGGCGGTACCGCTGGTCAGAGTGATCGAGCCGCCCGGGCGCAGGAACGGCCGGGCCGCCCGCACCGCGGCCAGCGCCCCGAAGTAGCGCAGGCCGAAGAACGCCTGGACCCTCTCCGGTGTGAGGTCGTCGAGCGGGGTCAGCGACAGCCGGTCGGCGGCCGTGTAGACGAGGTGGTCGAACGGGCCGATCTCCTGGAACACCGACACCGGGGCGGAGCGGAGGTCGGCGACCCGGCCCGCGACGCCGAGAGTGGCCGCGGCTTCGGCGACCCGCGACGGCGTACTCGAAACGACCGTGACCGACGCACCGCGCGCGGCCGCCAAGGCGGCCGTGGCGTAGCCGATGCCGCTGGTGCCACCCAGGATGACCACGCTTTGATCCTTGATTTCCATGACTCGACGATGCGCCCGGCGGGAAGCGCCCGTCCAAGACCTGTTCCGCCCTCTGTAATACCCTGAGGGTATCGACGTCGACCTGCGCAAACTGCGCTACTTCGTGGCCGTCGCCCGGCACCTCCACTTCGGCCGGGCGGCCGCCGAACTGCACATCGCCCAGCCGGTGCTGTCCCGGCAGATCCGGGCGCTCGAAACCGAACTGCACGCCCCGCTGTTCCGGCGCGACAAACGGTCCACCGAGTTGACCTCAGCCGGCCGCCAGTTACTGGCCGACGCCGTACCCCTGCTGGCCGGCGCCGAAGCGCTCCGCCGGAGAGTCACCCGGGCGGCCCGCGGGCCGAACCGGTTCGTCGTCGGCTTCATGCCCGGCCTGATCGTGACCGACGCCGTGCGGGCGCTCCGCGAACGGCACCCCGGCCTCACCGTCGACCTGCTGCGCACCGGCTGGAACGACCAGACCGACGTGGTGCACGACGGCCGGGTCGACGTGAGCTATGTGCGGCTGCCGGTCGACAAGCGCGGGCTGACACTGCGGCCGCTGCTCGGCGAACCGCGGGTGGCGATGCTGCCGGCCGTCCACCGGCTGGCGGGCAAGGAGACAATCGAGATCGCCGAGCTGGCCGACGACCGACTGTTGCAGGACCCGGCCGCGGTGCCGGAGTGGCCCGCGCTTCCCTCGGCGTCGCCACCGTCCTACGCGGTCGAGGAGAAGCTGGAGCACGTGGCGGCGGGGCGGGGCATCGTGGTGCTGCCGCTGTCGACGGCCCGCTTCTACACGCGGCCCGACGTGGTGTGGGTGCGGATCGCCGACATCCCGCCCAACCGGGTCAGCCTGGCCTGGGAGTCCACCCGCCGCGACCCGCTGATCGCCGAATTCGCGGCGCTGGCCGAGGAGTTCCCCGCCGCATGATAATCACGCGTTTATCACGAAAAATCGGGTAAAGCGGTGAGGGTGAAGGGTATGTGGCTTCTCCAGTACAACCCCGCCCACGAGCAGCCCGGCGACTACTGGCCGGTCCGGCGTTACCGCGACCGGGTCCGGGTGGGGGATGAGGTCGCGCTGTGGGCCAGCGGGCCTGGTGGCGGGGTGGTCGGCTTGGGCCGGGTCAAACGGGCAAAGGGCTCACCGGTCAGATCGGCCGAGAGTGCGGCGGGCGGCGTGGCTGGTCAAGCCGAGGGCGCGGTGGGCGGCGCGGCCGGTCAAGCCGAGGGCGCAGTGGGCGGAGTTGCCGATGGCATGGGGATCGAGATCGAGAATGTTCGCACCTTTCCGGCGATCCGGCGTGAGTTGCTCAAAGAGGACCCCCGGTTCGCGAAGGCGTTGATTCTGCGGATGCCCGGTGGCGGCAATCCGTTCCCGCTCGACCATGACCAGTGGCTGGCCATCGTCGATCGTGTGCCGGCCGAGCTGCACCTGGTCGGCAAGACGGTGCTGGGCGCGGCCGCGATCGCCGCGGCGGGAGCGACCGCGATCCGCGAAGCCGTCCGATCGGTTACGCGAGCCGGCTGAGCCCGGCCAGGGCGGCCGTGGCCAGGACAGGTGGGCCGGGTGGGCGCAGGCCGGCCGGGTGGTGCAGGCGCCGAGTGGGTGCGCCGGGCGGGTGGGTGCAGCCGGGCCACGTGGGTGCAGGCGGGCCGGGTGTCGGCAGGCGCGGCGGTGTCGGCAGGCTGGGCGGTGTCGGCAGGCTGTGCGGTGGGGCGCCGTCGATGCGGCCGCGGCGTGGGTGAGGTGGGTCGGCGGGGGAGTGGGCTGCGCACAATGGGCGCGTGATTCGGATTCTCTGCGTTGGGCTGGCCACCGTTGATCTGGTTTACGGGGTGCCGGTGATTCCGAGGGCTGATGAGAAGGCGCAGGCCTCCAGCCTCGTCATCGCCGCCGGTGGGCCGGCCGCCAACGCGGCGGTTGCGGCCTCGGCGCTGGGTGCGGAGGTCACTCTGGTCACGGCGGTCGGGGCGCATCCGCTGGGGGATCTCGTCCGCGAGGATCTGCGCGAGCGCGGCGTCCGGCTGGTCGATGTCGATCCGCACTATCCGGGGCCTCCGCCGGTCTCCTCGGTGATCGTCCGTGAGCCGGGCGGGGAGCGGACCATCGTCAGCCGCAACGGTGGGGACCGGGCGGCCCGCGTACCGGAAGGGGGCCTGCCCGACGCGGACCTGACGCTGGTCGACGGGCATCATCCCGCGCTGGCGGTGGCCGCGGCGCGGGCCGCGCGGCGCCTGCTGGTTGACGCCGGAAGCTGGCGTCCGGTGTTCCGGGAGATTTTTCCGCATGCCGAAGTCGTCGCCTGTTCCGCGGCGTTCCGCCATCCAGCCGCCGCCGCGACGTCGGCGGCAACCGTAACCGGGTCATCCGCGAGGGCCGACGCCGCGGTCGCGGCGGCGATCGGTGCGCCGCACGTCGCGGTCACGCACGGGCCGGCGCCGGTGACCTGGTTCTCGGGCGGCCGGTCGGGCGTGGTCGCGGTGCCGAGGGTCGCGGCGGTCGACACCGCCGGTGCGGGGGACGCCTTTCACGGCGCCCTCGCGGTCGCCCTCGCCCGCGGCGAGGAGCTGCCGGTTGCGCTTGCGTCGGCGGTGCGGGTGGCGGGCGTACGCGTCGTCCACCCCGGGCCGCGAGCGTGGCTCGACGCGCTCTGACCATCGTCCGAGTAGTCCATTGACGACACAGTGTGATCAAGATTACTGTCGTCCTCTCAGGATCACGGTCCGGTCGTGCGTGCGGCCCCGCCGTTCGCGACCGGCCAGACGTTGCGCCTGCTCCCGGGCGTTGCGTAACCCCTCGATCTCGTCTGGGAGGCCCCGTTGCCCGAGTTGCATCTCGGCAGAGTCTCCGGTGAGCGCCCACTCACCGCCGACCAGTTTCGTCAGCGCACCGCGCTGACCGCCGCGTTGACCGCTGTCCGGTCCCGGCTCGATGAATTCGCCGATCCGCCGGCCGCGCGCCGCGAGCTGGACATTTTGGAGCAGGATCCGTACGACGCCCGCGGCCGTCAGGCACTGCAGGAGCTGATGCGCTACGTGCGTCCGGGCACGGAGGCGCTGATCTCGCTGACCGCGCTGGTCTCGGCGGTCCGCGACCTCACCGCATAAGACTGAAAGACCCGCTCCCCTCACCCTGCCCGAAATGCGGGGCCGGCTCGCCCGTCCCGTGGGCCGGTTGTCGGGCCACCAACCGCCGCCCGCCCCCACATCTGGGGGTGGGGCCGCGCGTCGTGTCGTTCCGGTGGCTCAGACGGTCCGGGCCAGGCGATCGGCCAGGACCTTCGCGAACTTGGCCGGGTCTTCCAGGTCACCGCCCTCGGCGAGCAACGCCGTACCGTAAAGGAGCTCGGCCGTCTCGGTGAGGCCGGCGTCGGCGGCGCCGGCCTCGTGCGCGGCACGAAGGCCCTCGATCAGCGGGTGGCCGGGGTTGAGTTCGAGGATCCGCTTGATCCGCGGAGCGTCCTGGCCCATCGCGCGGTACATCTTCTCGAGCATCGGGCTCATGTCGTCGCTGTCGCTGACCAGGCAGGCGGCCGAGGTGGTCAGCCGGTGCGAGAGGCGCACGTCCTTGACCTGCTCCTCGAGCGCTCCCTTGAGGAAGGCCAGCACGCCGGCGAAGTCGCCCTCGGGCTTCTCCGGTTCGTCCTCCTTCTTCGGGAGATCGACCTCGCCGCGGGAGATCGACTGGAACTTCTTGCCGTCGTAGTCCGGCACCGCCTCGACCCAGATCTCGTCGACCTGGTCGGTGAGGATCAGCACCTCGTAGCCCTGGGCCTGGAACGCCTCCATGTGCGGCGAGTTCTCGACCTGGGAGCGGGTTTCGCCGGTCAGGAAGTAGATCTCGTCCTGGCCTTCCTTCATGCGCTCGATGTAGGCGGCCAGCGTGGTCGGCTCGGAGCCGGCGGTCGAGGCGAAGGTCGAGACGTCGAGGATCGCCTTCTGGTTGTCCTGGTCGCTGAGCAGGCCCTCCTTGAGCGCGCGGCCGAACTCGCGCCAGAAGGTCGCGTATTTCTCCGGGTTCGACGCGAGAAGGTCCTTGATCGTCGACAGCACCTTCTTGACCAGGCGGCGCCGGATCATCTGGATGTGCCGGTCCTGCTGGAGGATCTCGCGGGAGATGTTCAGCGACAGGTCGGCCGCGTCGACCACGCCCTTGACGAAGCGCAGGTAGTCGGGGATCAGCTCGGAGCTGTCGTCCATGATGAAGACGCGCTTGACGTACAGCTGAAGCCCGCGGCGCGCATCGCGCTGGAACAGGTCGTGGGGTGCCCGGGAGGGCAGGAAGAGCAGGGCCTCGTATTCGAACGTGCCCTCGGCCTTCAGGTTGATGATCTCGAGCGGGTCGGTCCAGTCGTGGCTGATGTGCCGGTAGAACTGGTGGTATTCCTCGTCCGACACCTCGGAGCGCGGGCGCGCCCACAGCGCCTTCATGGAATTAAGAGTGTCGACCTGCTCGCCCGAACGCATTTTGATGGGGAAGGAGATGAAGTCGGAGTAGCGCTTGACGATCTCGCGGATCTTCGCCTCGGCGGCGTAGTCGTGCAGCGCGTCCTCGGTGTCCTCCGGCCGCAGGTGCACGGTCACGCTGGTGCCGACCGGTGCGTCCGGCTCATCGTCGATCGTGAAGGTGCCCTCGCCCGCCGACTCCCAGCGGGTGCCGTGGCCCTCGGTGCCGGCCTTGCGCGTGACCAGGGTGACCTTGTCGGCGACCATGAACGTCGAGTAGAAGCCGACGCCGAACTGGCCGATCAGCTCTGCGTTGCCTTTCTGGGCGTCCGTCGCCTCCTTGAGCTTGGCCAGCAGTTCGGCGGTGCCCGACTTGGCGATCGTGCCGATCAGGTCGACGACCTCTTCGTGCGTCATGCCGATGCCGTTGTCGCGTACGGTCAGCGTGCGGGCCTCGGTGTCCGCCTCGATGTCGATGTGCAGATCCGAGGTGTCCGCCTCGAGGCCGTCCTGCAGCGCGGCCAGACGCAGCTTGTCCAGGGCGTCCGAGGCGTTCGAGATCAGCTCGCGCAGGAAGATGTCCTTGTTCGAGTAGATCGAGTGGACCATCAGCTGCAGTAACTGCCGTGCCTCGGCCTGGAACTCCAACGTCTCCATCGCGTCAACTCCCGTGTGTGTATTCCTTGCTCACACGGATGGTATTGGGTTTGCTAACAGCCCGGCCCCGCGGCCATGCCGCTCACGATCCGGTAGGCCGAGATGTCGCCCTGGACGAGTGTTCTCAGGTCGTTGACGGATCGGGGATCCCGGTCGTTGATCGAGACGTAGGCGACGATCGCCTCGTTCACCGCGCGGCAGTCGGCCTGCGCGGCCACTACTCGGGCCTGGTGCTCCACATCCTTCGGCTTTAACGCAGCGTAAGAAACGCCGGCGATACTGACGGTCACGGCTGAGGCTACTGCGAGATGGATCAACTGCACGGAGGCAGCGTAGGCGACATGACAAGGAGTGATCACCTGTCCGTTCGGATGATCATCCTATCCGCTGGTCTCACTCTCCGTAAAACTCCTAAAGGCCGCCCGGTAGGACTCCGGGGTCACTCCGCGGACCTTCCGGAAATGCCGCCGCAACGTGTCGATGCTGCCGAACCCGCACCGCCGGGCGACCGCGGCGATGGTCGCCCGGTCCGACTCCAGCAACTCCTCGGCCCGGCGAATCCGCTGGTCGCGCACCCAGGCGCCGGGCGTCGCCCCGGTCGCCGCGGTGAAGTGCCGCACGAAGCTGCGCGGCGACATGGCGGCCCGGGCGGCGAGCGCGCCGACCGAGAGGTCGGCATCCAGGTGGGCGGCCACCCATTCGAGCAGGTCACCGAAGGCGGTGGGCTCGGCTTCGGGCGTACGCGTGAACTGCGCCTGCCCGCCCGAACGGTGGGCCGGCACGACGAGTTCCCGCGCGACCCGGCCGGCGATCTCGGCCCCGTGCTCGCGCCGGATCAGGTGCAGGCACAGGTCGATCGCGGCCGAGGAGCCGGCGCTGGTGGCCACCGGCCCGTCGACGACGTGGATCCGGTCCGGGACGACGGTCACGGCCGGGTGCCGGCGGGCCAGTTCCTCCGCGTACGCCCAGTGGGTCGTGGCCGCCCGCCCGTCGAGCAGTCCCGTATCGGCGAGCACGAAGGCGCCCGTGCACACCGCGGCCACGGTCGCCCCGCGGGTGACCGCGTCGTTCAGGGCCCGGACCAGCTCGGGTGCGGGCGGCGGCACCGGCGGGTTCGCCCCGGTCACCACGATCAGGTCGGCGGTCGCCAGGCGCTCCCACCCGTCGGTCGGGGTGATCTGGAAGCCGGTCGACGTGCGTAACGGCTTCGGCTCGGCGGCACAGATCGCGTACCGGAAGCGGGGCAGCGCCGGATCGATCCGCGGGAGCCCGAAGATCTCGCTGAGGACGCCGACCTCGAAGGCCGGCACCGGCTCGGCGACCACGACGGCGACGTCGGTCAGCATGTTGGCAGATTCTGCCGCAGGTATGGCACAGGTGCCATTCGAACGTGGGCAAGCGACCCTTATGACCTCCATCGGACCGCTGCTCATCGTCTATGTCGTCTGGGGTTCGACCTACCTCGCCCAGAAGATCGGGCTGGAAGGGCTGCCGCCGCTGACCCTGAACGCCGCCCGGTTCCTGATCGCCGGCGCGCTGCTGTTCGCGTTCTGCCTGGCCCGGCGGTGGCCCCGGCCGACCGGTGCCCAGTGGCGCGCCGGCGCGATCCAGGGACTGCTGCTGCCCGCGGCCGGCACCGGCGGCGCCGCCTGGGCCGAGCAGAAGTTGCCGTCCGGCACGACCGCGCTGCTGCTGGCCACCATCCCGCTCTGGATCGTGCTCGGCCGCCGCGTCGCCGACCGGGAGCGGATCGGCCTTCCGGTCGCGCTCGGGCTGCTCGCCGGCATCGCGGGGGTGGGCGTGCTGGCCCGTCCGGCGGGCGGCGGCAGCATGCTGTCGACCGTGGTCGCCCTGGGCGGCGCCGCCTGCTGGGGGCTCGGCACGGTCTACGCCGGTCACGCTCCCCGCCCGGCCCACGCGCTGCAGGCGAGCGCGATCGAGATGCTGGCCGCCGGGGGTGTGCTGAGCGTGCTCGCGCTCGTTTCCGGCGAGCCCGGCCGGATCCACGTGACCGGACGCTCGGTGACGGCGCTCGGCTACCTCATCGTGTTCGGCAGTCTCGTCGCGTACACCGCGTACACCTGGCTGCTCGACCACGTCGCGCCGCGCGTCGCCGGCACCTACGCGTTCGTCAACCCGGTCGTGGCGGTGCTGCTCGGCGCCGGGCTGCTCGGGGAGCCGATCGGCCCCCGCGAGTTGATCGCCACCGCGATGATCGCCGTCGGAGTGGCACTGATAGTCCTCGCGCCGCCAGTCACCGCCGAGCACGACTGGGCGTTGCAAAAGGGGTGAGACGACGCACAATGCTGGTCGGCGCCGGCGTGATCGCCCTGGCGGCGGCGATCTCCGGCTACCGGCACCGGCTGCCCGGGTTCGACCCGGTCATCCCGGCCGCGCCGACCGGCGACGAGCGGGTCGAACAGCGCCGCTCGATCATGCGCGGCAAGACGGTCGACTTCTACACGGCGGTTCCCGCCGGCTACGGCGACGGCAAAGGCCTGCCGGTCTGCCTGGTCCTGCACGGCGGAACGGCACGGCCGGCCGATTTTCCCCGGCTCGGCTTCGGCCGATTCCTCACCGATGCCGTACGCCGGGGGGCGCCCCCGTTCGTCCTGGCCGGCGCCGACGGTGACCGCCTGGCGTGGCACCCGGCGGGCGGCGACGACCCGCAGCGGATGGTGCACGAGGAGATTCCGTTGTGGTGCGTGCAGCGGGGCTTCGACGTGTCCCGGCGGGCGCTGTGGGGCTGGTCGATGGGCGGCTACGGGGCCCTGTCGCTGGCCGAGGCGTTCCCGGCGTGGGCGTCGGCGGTGGCCGCCTTCTCGCCCGCGGTGCAGCCGGGCGACGACGTGTTCGGGGCGGCCGGCCAGCTGCGGGGCAGCCCGGTGGGACTGTGGTGCGGGCGCCAGGATCCGCTGTTCGGCAACGTCACGGCGCTGCAGAAGGTGTTGCCGGAGCCCATCGCCGCCGGCTCCTACACCGACGGCCGCCACAACATGGACTACTGGTCGCGGCAGATTCCGGCCGCCTTCGACTTCGTGGGACGCCGTCTGGGCCGGCTCTAGGCCAGAATGAGATCGTGGTCACCGAGATGATGCTGCCGGTCAACGGCATCGAGGTCTGCGCCGAGACGTTCGGCGATCGCTCCGATCCGGCCGTCCTGCTGATCGGCGGCGCCGCCTGCTCGATGGACTGGTGGGCCGACGAGTTCTGCCGCCGGCTGGCCGCGGGCGGGCGCTACGTCATCCGCTACGACCACCGCGACACCGGCCGCACGACGTCGTTCCCGGTCGGCGACCCCGGTTATTCGGGTGTGGACCTGGCCCACGACGCGCTGGGCGTGCTCGACGCGCTGCACATCCACCAGGCGCACCTGGTCGGGCAGTCGCTGGGCGGGATGCTGGCGCAGCGGATTGCGCTGGAACGCCCGCACCGCGTCCGCTCCCTGACCCTGATCTCCACGAGCCGCGGCCCGCGGTCATCGTCGTCCGCTGCTTCGTCGTCCGCTGCTTCGTCGTCCGCTGCTTCGTCGTCCGCTGCTTCGGTGCCCGCTGCTTCGGTGCCCGCCGCCTCGGCGCCTTCCGAGGAGGACCAGCCCGATTGGAGCGACCGCCGCGCCACGGTCGACCACATCGTCGAGAGCGTCCGGTCGATCGGCGGCGCGTTCACGGCCGAGGAGCCCCAACTGCGGCGGATGGCCGAGCGCGTCTTCGACCGCACCAACGACATGGCGGCCAGCCAGACCAACCACTTCATCGCCGCGCCGGGGCCGCCCTACCGCGACCGGCTGGACGAGATCAAGGCGCCCACGCTGGTGCTCCACGGCACCCACGACCCGTTCTTCGCCCCCGCTGGCGCCGAGGCCCTGGCCGCCGCGATCCCCGGCGCCCGCCTGATCTGGCTCGAGGGCGTCGGCCACGAATACGCGCCGGAGGCCCTCTGGCCGATCGTCCTCGAGGCGATCCTCAGTCAGCCCTGATTCCGGACCGAGCACGGGCCGCCACCCGCGGCAGCCGGGTCGGGCCGGGCTGAGCGCTGGCCGGCACCCGCGGCAGCCGGCTCAGGCCGGGCCGAGCGCTGGCCGGCACCCTCGGCATCCGGTCCGGGCCCGGTTCACCCGGATCAGACCCGCTGACCCCGGCGGACCGCCGCCACCAGCACCTCCGGCGGTCCCAGCCACCGCACCACCTCGGCCGTGTCCCGGGCCGCCGGCTGGTGCGAGGTGATATATCGCGCCACCGTCACCATCAGCTCGTCGCGCAGCCGCGGCGTCAGCCCACCGCTGTGCGCCCACAACTCCCCGAGATATTCCAGGACCACCGCGTCGGCCCTCGTCAACTGCGCCGTCGTCGTCATGCCCTCCAGCATTCGCGCGGTACCCACCGGCCGGCATCGGTCCGAGGTCCCAGATCGCACCCCCACCCCTAAGACTTTCGGCCGACCCCCGCCCGCCGCGGCGGTGAGCAGCGCCGACCCGCCGGCCGTCACCCCGGAGTGGCGGCTCCGTGGCGCGAAACGGTGTTCCGGCGTCTTCGCGACGGGCGCCTGCCGGCCGATCGCCGGGAGGACTTGCCGCCTGAGCGCATCCGGGGCGGGTCAGCCGGCTGCGCCGGCACCGGCACGAACCCGACGCCGCCCGGGACCCCGGCTCGACCTCCGGACCGCGGCGGTAACCTCAGCCGTCTCACCGCGCCGCGGCGGTAACCTCGGCCGTCTCACCGCGCCGCTGCCGGCCTGGTCGTCCGACCGCGCACCGGCTCAGCCGCAGCGGGAATGCCCAGCCTCCCCGGTTGGTGGAGGCAAGGCGGCGATGTCAACGCGCTCCGGGCACCCGGTCGGTCGGGATGCCCGAGCGTGGTGGATCAGCTGGCGAGGTTGCGCAGGAAGACGCCGATGTTGCGGAACGCGTCGGCCAGGCCGTGGCCGATGCCTTGGGCGATGTCGGCGGCGGGTCCCGGGTTGGTGCCGATATAGAAGATGACGAGAATGAGGACGATCCAGCCGATGACCTTCTTCATCTGACCGGCTCCCTTCCGCGACCGGGCGGTGGCGTACATGATCGTGGCACGTCCACGCATGTAGTTCGCGGATCTTCACCCGTGCGGCGTGGTTCCGAACAGGTTGTTCGCGTTCGACCAGCACACGGCCTTCAACCAATCGTCGCCGAGGTTCAGCCGCTGGAGGGACTCCAGCTGGTGGGCGTACGGGTAGGGGATGGTCGGGAAGTCGCTGCCGAGCAGCACCTTGCCGGCCAGGCCCAGGTCGCGCAGCCGGGGCCGCAGCGCGGGCGGGAACGGCGCCATCTCCTCGAAGAAGTCGGTGAACGCCATGGTCGTGTCGAGGCGGACCCGTTCGAAGCGTTCGGCCAGGTCGAGGAAGCCGGAGTATTCCGGTGCGCCCGCGTGGGCGATCACGACGGCCAGGCCGGGGTGCCGGGCCAGGACGTCACCGATCGGCCCGGGCCCGGTGAAGCCGTGGGCCACCGGCCCCGACCCGGCGTGTACGACGATCGGCGCGCCGGCGTCTTCCAGGATGCCCCACACCTCGTCCAGCTGGGGATCGCGCGGGTCGAACGCTCCGACCTGCAGGTGCAGCTTGAAGATCTCGGCGCCGCGGGAGAGGGCCGCCGCGGTGTACGCCGGCGCCGAGGGCTCCGGGAAGAACGTCGCGCTGCGCAGGCACCCCGGGGTTCGTGACGCGAAGTCGAGCGTCCACGCGTTCAGGGAGTCGGCCATGTCGGGACGGTGCGCGTAGGCGAGCGCGCTGAACACGCGTACGCCCAGGTTTTGCAGGGTTTTGACCCTGGCTTCGGCCGAGTCCCGGTAGCGGATGGGCCACGCGCGGCCGATCAGCGGGCTGCCTTCGTCGAAGTGCGCCCAGACGCGGCGCTCCATGCGCGGGGGCAGGAAGTGGGTGTGCACGTCGGCGAGGCCGGGGAGGCCGAGGCCGGCCCAGAAGGCCGGCACCTGGGAGTCGATCACCTCGCCATCGTAGGAGAGATCAGACTTGACAGCAGCTACTAAATGACAGCTACTCTCAAAACATGGTTACTTCCAAATCTCGCTGGTACGCGCTCGCCGCACTCGCACTGAGCACGCTGGCGGTCGGCCTCGACACCACCGTGCTGAGCGTCGCGCTGCCCACCCTGTCCCGGGAACTGCACGCGTCGACCGGCGACCTGCAGTGGTTCACCACCGCCTACCTGCTGGTTCTCGCGGCGGCGCTGCTCCCGGCGGGCCTGCTCGGCGACCGCGCCGGGCGCAAGAAGATGCTGATCGGGGCCCTGGCGACCTTCGGCCTGGCCTCGGTCGCCTGCGCGTACGCCCAGGGCGCCGGCCAACTGATCGCCGCCCGGGCCCTGCTCGGGATCGGCGCCGCCGTGATCATGCCGATGTCCGGGGCCGTGCTGACCGTGCTGTTCGAGCCGAAGGAACGCGGCCGGGCGATGGGCGTCTGGGTCACCGCGAGTGCCCTCGGCATCCCGCTCGGCCCGCTGCTCGGCGGCTGGCTGCTCGACAACTTCTGGTGGGGCTCGGTCTTCCTGATCAACGTCCCGGTCGTGGTGGCCGGCATCCTCGCGCTGACCGCCTGGTTGCCCGAGTCGCACGGCGAGCGGGGCGGGCGCCTCGACCTCGGCGGCATCGTCGCCTCCACCGCGGGGCTGGTGGCGCTGACCTACGGCGTCATTTCGGCCGGCGACCGCGGCTGGGGTGACGTCCGGTCGCTGGCCACCATCGTCGCCGGCGTGGTGCTTCTCGGCCTCTTCGTGATCCTGCAGCGCCGGTCCGCGGCGCCGTTGATCGACCTCGCGCTGTTCCGGTCCCGGGCCTTCACCTCGGGTGCGGTGCTCGCCACGATCGCCAGCTTCGCGATGCTCGGGCTGCTCTTCTCCCTGCCGCAGTTCTTCTCGGCGATCGGCGGGCAGGACGCGTTCGGCTCCGGCCTGCGGCTGCTCCCGGTCATCGCGGGCCTGGTGGCCGGGGCGAGGCTGGGGGAGCGGATCGCCCGCCGGACCGGCGCCCGGCTGGTGATCACGGTGGGGCTGGCGCTGATCGCGGTCTCGTCGCTCGCCGGGGCGTTCACCACGGTGTCGAGCGGCTACGGGTTCATCGCCGTCTGGATCACGGTGACCGGGCTCGGTCTGGGCCTGACCATGCCGGTCTCGCTCGACGTGGCGATGAGCGCTCTCACCGCCCGGCGCAGCGGGGTCGGCAACGCGGTTCTCCAGGCGCTGCGCCAGGTCGGCGGTGCGGTCGGCGTCGCGGTTCTCGGCACGGTGCTCAACTCCGGCTACCGCGATCACCTGCCGGCCGGCACGCCGCCGGTGGCCCGGGAAGGGATCTCGGCCGGGGTCACCCTGAGCGATCCGGGCCTGCTGGCGGGCGTACGCGCCGCCTTCGTCCACGGCATGGACCTCTCCCTGCTGGTGGGCGGCGGGGCCGCGCTCGCCGGTGCGATCCTGGCCCTGGCCTTCCTGCCCCGCGAAAAGGCCGGGCCGGCGCTCGAAGCGCCGTCCCCGGTGCTGGCAGAATCCGGGATATGACGTCGTCACTACCGGGGCTGCGGGAACGCAAGAAGGCGAAGACCCGCGCGGCCATCCGCGAGGCGGCGATGACCCTCTTCGAGCAGCAGGGCTTCGCCGCCACCACGGTCGAGCAGATCGCCGAGGCGGCCGAGGTCTCCCCGAGCACGTTCTTCCGCTACTTCCCGACCAAGGAGGACGTGGTCCTGGCCGACGACTGGGACGCGCCGATGGTGACGGCCATCCGCGAGCAGCCGCCGGAGCTGTCGCCGGCCGACGCGCTGGTCTCGGGGATGCGGTCGATGGTCTCCGGGCTGACCCCCGACGACTGGAAGGCCGAGCGGCGGCGGCAGCGGCTGTTCCAGGGCGTGCCCGAGCTGCGGGCGCGTTACCTCCAGCAGGTCACGGCGTCGATCGACCTCTTCGCCTCGGTGCTGGCCGAGCGGGCCGGCAAGCCGGAACCCGACCTGGAGTGCCGGGCCATCGCGGGGGCGATGATCGGCGTCGGCATGGCGATCCAGACCGACGAGCGAGGCATGGTCGACCCGGCCGACGTCGAGCGTTACGACGAGGCGGTCACTCTGCTGCGGCGGAGTCTCTGCGGCCCGGCGTAAGCGCCTGCCGGGCGGCCTCGAGGATCCGGTCGGAGATCTCCAGGCCGGCGGTCGCCCGGGCCAGGATCACCGCGCCGACCATGGTGCTGACGGTGACCAGGTCGGGCTCGGTCTCGCTGCCCAGCCAGCGGCTGTAGCGGTCGATGCCTTTCGCGTACACCTCGCGCGCCGGCGTCTCGTGCTCCTCCCGCGCCAGATCTCCCCCGAAGCCCGCGGTCGGGCATCCCGGCCCGGGATCGTCGCGGTGCCCGGGCGAGAGGTAGCTCCCGAAGAACGCGGCGAGGGCCGCCGCCCGGTCGGGCTGGTCCCGGTAGTGCCGCAGCGTCTCGGCCTGTTCGGCGAACGCCTCCGCGACCGCCTCGACGACCAGCGCCTCCTTGGATTCGAACTGCTTGTAGAAGCCGCCGTGGGTCAGCCCCGCCTCGGCCATGATGTCGGCGACGCTCACCCCGTCGATGCCGCGCTCCCGGAAGAGCCGGCCCGCGGTGCGGACCACGGTGCGCCGGTTTTCCTGGGCCTGTGCCTGCGAAACCCGTCCCATACCACCGAGCTTAGCTTAGATGGTTTGTGTCATCTATTACCTTGCCGCGATTAGATTACGATCCTAATCTAATCGGCATGGACATCACGAACTCGGTAGTCGTCGTCACCGGTGCCAACCGCGGTCTCGGCCGCCAATTCGCCCAGCAGTTGCTGGCCCGCGGCGCCAAGGTGTACGCCGCCGCCCGCGACCCCCAGTCGGTCGACCTGCCGGGCGCGATCCCGCTGCGGCTCGACATCACCGACCCGGCCTCCGTCGAGCGCGCCGCCAAGGCCGCCCCCGACGCCACCTTCCTGATCAACAACGCCGGCTCGTCGACCGGGCAGACCCTGATCGCCGGCGACCTCGACCAGATCCGGCTCGAGATGGAGACCCACTACTTCGGGACGCTGCTGACCACCCGCGCGTTCGCGCCGGTCATCGAGGGCAACGGCGGCGGCGCGATCCTCAACGTGCTGTCCGTACTCTCCTGGGCCCACCCGGGGGCGATCGGCGCCTACTCGGGGGCCAAGGCGGCCGCCTGGGGACAGACCGACGCCGTACGCGATGAGCTGGCGCCGAAAGGCATCGCCGTCTCCGCCCTGCATGTCGGCTACATGGACACCGACATGGCCGCGCACATCCCGGCCGACCAGAAGACGGATCCGGCGATCGTCGCCGAGATCGCGCTCAACGGCGTCGCCGACGGCCGGGCCGAGATCATCGCCGACGACTTCACCCGCGCGGTCAAGAGCGGCCTGTCCGCGGCTGGTTGAAAATCGAAGGTTCGAGATTCACGGAAGTGGGTAAGGGCCGCCGCATGTCGACCTTGGCCGCGGAGGCTCTCACCAACGCCGGATCCGGACAACTCATCCTCGCCGCGGTGCTCGGCATCGCGGTGGTCATCCTGCTCATCGCGTGGGCCAAATGGCACCCGTTCCTGGCCCTGATCCTCGGCTCGGCGGTGCTCGGCCTGGTCGCCGGCGTCGGGCCGGGCGACATCGTCACCTCGTTCACCACCGGGCTCGGCACCACGGTCGGCACCGTCGGCCTGCTGATCGCCCTCGGCTCGATGATCGGCGCGCTGCTCGCCGAATCGGGCGGCGCCGACAGCATCGTCCGGCGGATCGTCGACGGGGTCGGCGGCGCCGCCCTGCCGTGGGCGATGGCCGCGGTGGCGGCACTGATCGGCCTGCCGCTGTTCTTCGAGGTCGGCGTCGTGCTGCTGGTGCCGATCGTGCTGCTGGTGGCCCGGCGGACGGACGTCGGGCTGCTGCGCATCGGCATCCCGGCGCTGGCCGGGCTGAGCGTGCTGCACGGCCTGGTGCCGCCGCACCCGGGCCCGCTGGTCGCGATCGCGAGCCTGCACGCCGACCTCGGCCTGACCCTGATCTTCGGCCTGATCTGCGCGATCCCGACCGTGATCATCGCCGGTCCGGTGTTCGGCAACTTCATCTCCAAGCGGGTGCCGGTTCCGGTGCCGCCGCCCCTGCAGAAGGAGCGGGACGAGGCGGAGGAGATCGAAGGACGGAACCCGGGCGTCTGGCCCGCCGTCCTGACGGTCCTCCTGCCGATCGTTCTCATGCTGGCCCGAGGCATCGCCGAGCTGACCCTGGACAAGGGCAACAGCGTCCGGTCGGCGCTCGACGTGCTCGGGAATCCGCCGGTCGCCCTGCTCCTCGGCGTACTCCTGGCGATGTGGACCCTCGGGGCCCGCGCCGGATTCGACCGCCGTCAGACCTCGGCGGTGATCGGCGGCTCCCTGCCGCCGATCGCCGGGATCCTGCTGATCGTCGCCGCGGGCGGCGGGTTCAAGCAGGTGCTGGTCGGCGCCGGGGTGGGCAACGTGGTCGCCGACGCGGCGAAGGACGCGCACATCAACGCGCTGCTGCTGGGCTTCCTGGTGGCGGTCGGCATCCGCGTCGCGACCGGCTCGGCGACCGTCGCCACGATCACCGCGGCCGGCATCGTGGCGCCCCTGGCGACCACGCTCGATCACCCGACCGTGGCGCTGCTCGCGCTCGCGATCGGGTGCGGCTCGCTGTTCTTCTCGCACGTCAACGACGCCGGGTTCTGGCTGGTCAAAGAGTATTTCGGGATGACCGTCGGCCAGACCATCAAGACTTGGTCGATCATGGAGACGATCATCTCGATCGTCGGTTTCGGCTGCGTGATGCTGCTGAGCCTGGTGGTTTAGTTCTTCGAATCCCGCCAGGCCAGCCACTCGCGCAGCGGGCCGAGGTCGGGCTTCGGGCCGCCCTGGCTGCAGATGAACTGACGGACGCCCAGGTCGTAATAGGCCTGGGCGTTCTCGGCCGGGAGCGCGTCGGCCATGCCGACCGAGATCTCGATCTCCGACACGTCGCGGCCCACGGTGGCGCAGTGGCCCTTCAGCACGTCGATCTTGCGAACCAGATCGTCGCCCTTGGCCAGCGTGTTCCAGATGTCGGCGTGCTGGGCGACCATGCGCAGCGTCTTCTTCTCCCCGCCGCCGCCGATCATCACCGGGATCTTCCGGGTCGGCGGCGGGTTGAGCTTGCCCCAGCGGGCCTCGATGCGGGGCAGGGCCTCGGCCAGCGCGTCGAGACGGGTGCCGGGGGTGCCGAACTCGTAGCCGTACTCGTCGTAGTCGCGCTGGAACCACCCCGCGCCGATGCCGAGAATCAGCCGGCCGGCGCTGATGTGGTCGATCGTGCGGGCCATGTCGGCCAGCAGGTCGGGATTGCGGTAGGTGTTGCAGGCGACGAGCGCGCCGATCTCGACCCGGGAGGTCTGCTCGGCCCAGGCGGCGAGCATGCTCCAGCACTCGAAGTGCAATCCGTCCGGCTCCCCGTAGAGCGGATAGAAATGATCCCAGTTGAACAGCAGGTCGACGCCGAGCTCCTCTGCCTCGGCGACGGTCTCGCGGATGGTCGAATACTCCATGTGCTGCGGCTGCAGCTGCAGCCCCACGCGAACGGGTCGATCGATCATGCGACAACCCTAAAGCGGATCTACTTTCTCCGCGCAGTACCTCCGAGCGAACTCGGCCGCCTCGTCGTCGGCTGGATCGGGATCGTGGGCCCCCGGGCGGCGAAGATAACCGCGTCGGCGCTGAGATCCGGCGCATGTGCGGCCGACGCCAGCGCGGCCACCGGGCGGATCGCGCCCACGCGGCCGGCGCCTCGTGCCGCCGGCGCCGAAGAGCTTGCGGGGGTGGGGTCAGTCGCAGTGTCCGTCCAGTTTTCGGCTGATCGTCGTGAAGCCTCCGTCGATGTAGGAGGACGGGTCGGGCTGTTTCGAGGCGGCGGTCAGCTCGGTCGCGATGTCGTCGGTCGCCTGCCGGAGCCCGGGGTCGGCGGTCTTCGCGCCCTCGGCCGAGATGCGGGTCGCCATGTCGGCCAGCGTCCGCTGTGTGGCCTGCCGCGCCGCCGCGGACCGGCCGCCGATCGAATCGCTCAGCTCGGCGGCGCCCGAGGTCAGGATCTGGTAGACCGTGGTGCAGACGTAGGCTGGCTGGCCGGTCGAGGCGGAGGGCACCGGGGCCTGGCTGAACGGCGCCGGCATCGACGCGGGGTCGACCTTGATCTCACAGGCGGCCAGGGCCGCCGCCGCGACCATTGCGAGGGTCAGGCCGGCGAGGCGTCGCTGCGGCATGGGGATTCTCCCTCTTCGATTTCCGTACGCCGGGAGCGTACCGAAGACAGCGAGAAGCGCACGTGGTCTGGGGTATTGGTCCGTTCAGTCGGATTTGCGATCGCGCCGGTACCGCGTCCTCGGCGCGGTCCCGGCGTTAGCCGACAATGTGCTCAACACTCGTAAAAGCGTCAAGGCGGTCGTCCGCCGGAGCCTGATCGTCGGTGTCGCCACGGTCGTGGTCGCGGCCGGTGGGGCCGCGCTCGCCGAGGTGGTTTCGCCCGACCCGGCGACCTCGCCGTCGTTCAACGGGCCGGTGTACGCGATCGCCTACCGGGGCGGCACGGTCTACGTCGGAGGCAAGTTCACCAGCGCGATCGTCAACGGCAAGAACGTGGCCCGGGCCCACCTGGCCGCGTTCGACGCCCGCAGCGGCGCGCTTCTGAACTGGAAACCGGCCGCCGACGACAACGTGCGGGCCCTCGCGGTCGACGGGAACACGGTCTACGCGGCCGGCGACTTCAACGAGATCAGCGGGCTCACGCGGGACGCGATCGCCGGCATCGACGCCGCCGACGGAACCGTGACCCCGATGCGGCACACCGTCCTCGGCCAGCCGAACGCGCTGGTCGCCGGCGCGGGACGGATCTACCTCGGCGGGCGGATCACCTCGGTCGACGGGACGCCCCGGGCCAACCTGGCCGCCTTCACGACGAGCACCGGCGCCCTCGACCCGTGGGCGCCGACCACCGACGACACAGTGAACGCGCTGGCCTACACCGCGAACCGGGTCTATGTGGGCGGAAGCTTCCACAAAACCGACGGCGTCAGGTCGACGTTGCGCCTGGCCGCGGTCGACCCGGCCACCGGCGTACTCGACAAGAGCTTCCTCCCGAAGCCGGTGTCGCAGATCTTCGGCCTGGCCACCGACCAGGCCGGCGTTTATGCCGCGCTCGGCGGCCAGGGCGGCCGTGCGGTGGCCTACACGCCGGGCGGGGCGCTGCGGTGGACCCGCGTCTTCGACGGCGACGCGCAGGCCATCGCCACCCTGGACGGCACGATCTACGTCGGCGGGCACTTCGACAAGGCGTGCACCACGACGAACAACGGCATCAAGGGCGTGTGCACCGACGGCTCGGTGTCACGGGGCAAACTCGCCGCGATCGACCAGCAGGGCAATCTGCTCGACTGGGCGCCCCAGGCCAACGGGGTGGTGGGGACGCGATACCTGAACGCCGACCCGGTCTCGCACACGGTCTCGGCGGGCGGCGACTTCACGCGCATCGACACCAGCAGCCGGAAACGGTTCGCCTCGTTCGACGTGGCCGCTCTGAGGGAGAGCTCGCCGGCGTCGTCCTACGTCGCCTCCTACAACTTCGACTCGACCATCGCCGACGGCACCTTCGACGACGGCTCGGGCCACGGCCACCTGCTGCGCGCCGTCGTCCGCAACGGCGGCAAGATCGTGATGAGCCCGCACGACGCCGGCCAGGCGCTGACCTTCCCGCCGAAGTGCACCGGAACGACGTGCCCGCGGCTCGTGCTGCAGGCGGCCGACACCCCCGACCTGAACCCGGGCTCGGGCCCGCTCGCCTACGGCGCCGGCATCCTGCTGGGCGCGGCCGAGACGACCAGCGGCGAAAACGTCCTCCAGAAGGGCTACTCGACCGGCGGCGGCCAATACAAGCTGCAGGTCGACGGCGTCTCCGGCAAGCCCAGCTGCGGCATGAGCGACCGGACGGCGACCACGCTCTATCTGGCCCGCTCCCGCGTCTCGATCGCCGACGGCAAGTGGCACTCGGTGGAGTGCCACCGAACCGGCCCGACGCTGTCGGTCTACGTCGACGACCAGATGCAGTCGAGCGTCGCCATCCCGGCCACCCTGGCCGTCGCGTCGACCCAGCCGTTCCGCCTGGGCGGCAAGGGCGCCGGCGCCAACAACGACCAGTTCCACGGCAGCCTCGACGACGTCTGGGTCCACGTCGGCTGACCAGCGGCCACTCAACCCGTCGATGGCGTCGACCCACTGCTCGACCTCCGGGCAGCGACGTGGTCGTCGAGCTGCTGTTCCGCGCCGACCACAGGGCCTGCGCGGCCGCCGCCATCCGCGGCGCGGCGGCTCGCCGGTCCTTCATCTCCGTCGCGGGCGCGCCACGGTCCGGGTGGGTGCGGCTGCCGCTGGTCGTGAGCCGCTCAACGTGCGCAACGCCCGGCTCCTCGCCGTGGGGCCCCGCCGTGGCGAGCTGAGGACCCGGGGCGCGCTCAGCTACCTGGCGGCCGGCGTGATCGTCGCCGGGATGGCCGTGCCCACACCGGGCTGACGGCTCAGCTTTCCGGCGTCGCGGCGGCCTCGCCGGTGGCGGGCGGGTCGTCACCGCCGCCGCCCCCACCGCCCCCATCGCCACCGTCACCGCCGGTGGTGGTGGGGGCCGTCGTGGGGGTGTCCTTGGTGGTCGGGGTCGTCGACGGGGTGTGGCTGGGCTTTCCGGTCGGCGTGGTGGTCTCGTCGCCGCCCCCGCCGCGGGTCGAGGTCGTCGTCGGATGGCCGGATGTGGGCTCGGTGGTGTGGTGGGAACGGTTCGTGCCGGTCTGCTGGGCGGCGCCGGCCGGGTTGGTCTTGGCGCTCGGGGCGGGGGAGGCGGGGACCGAGGAGACCGGGCGCGGGGTGTTTCTGTCGTCGTGGCCGCCCGGGCTGGCGTACGCCAGGATCGCGAGCAGGGCCAGGAGGGCGATCATGACGGCGGCCACGATCAGGAGCGTGCGGCGCCGTTTTTTCGGCGTCGCGTCGGCGAGCGGGGCCGGCATCACCGAGGTGGCCGGGCCGGCGACCGGCACGGTGGCTGAGCCGGCCGCGAAGCCGCCGGCTCCAGATGTACGCCCGTTGGCCGCACCGGCCACGAAGGCGCGCCCGTCGGGTTCGAGCGCGCCACCAACGCTTCGCCCGTCGGGTTGGAGCGCGTGACCGGCGCTTCGCCCGTCGGGGTCGAGCGCCGGATCGACGCCGAGGGCGGTGGCCGTGGCGAGCCGGGTCGCGTCGACGGCCGCGGCCAGGGCGGCCGTGCTGTCGGGTGGGCCGGCCAGCAGGCGGCGGGCGGCGTCCGCGGCGTCGGCCATCGCGGCGGCCGAGGTGAAGCGCTGGGCGGGGTCCTTGGCGAGGGCGGTGACGACCAGGACGCGTACGGGCTCGGGAATGTCGCCCGGAAGGGCGGGCGGAGGGTCTTGAAGGTGTTGCATCGCGACCGCGATGGGGTTGGTTCCCGGGAAGGGCGGGTTGCCGGTCAGGCAGTGGTAGGCGACCGCGCCGAGCGCATAGACGTCGGCCGGCGGGCCGGTGGTCTGCTTGGAGACCTGCTCGGGAGCGATGTAAAGAGCGGTGCCCACCACCTCCTTGGCCCCGGTCAGCGCCGCCGACTGGGCCGAGCGGGCCACGCCGAAGTCGACCAGCACGACCGTCCCGTCGGGCTGGACGATCAGGTTGCTCGGTTTCACGTCGCGGTGCACGATGCCGGCCTGGTGGGCGGCCTCGAGCGCACGCGCCGCCTGGGCGACGATCGACATCGTCTCGACCGGGGTGAGGCGGCCCCGGGAGGCGATCAGCTGGTTGAGGGGTTCGCCCTGCACCCGGGCCATCACGATGTACGCGTCGCCGCCGTCGGTGGTCTGGCCGTAGTCGTAGACGTCGGCGACGCCCGGGTGGTGCAGCACGGCCATCGCGCGGGCCTCGTGCTGGAACCGGTTCTGGAAGCTCGGGTCGGTGGCCCGGTCGCCCTTGAGTGTCTTGACCGCGACGTCCCGGCCGAGCACGGTGTCGGTGGCCTGCCAGACCTCGCCCATGCCGCCGGCCGCGATCCGGTCGTCGAGACGGTATCGATCGCCGAGCAACTGTCCTGGGTGGGGCATGGCTACCCCTCTACCCACGGGGCGCGTTCGGTAAAAGCCCCACCTGCCCGGCATCTCGACGCCATCGAAAATCACCTGTCGAAAGGACCTGACGATGACCGCTGACGACTGCCTCGGCCGGCTCGACCGGCGCGGCGACCAGGCCACGATGACCTTCCGCCGCCGACTGCCGTTTCCCATCGACGCCGTGTGGGCGGCCATCACCGACCGGGACCAGCGCGCGGCCTGGTTCGGCCCGACGACGATCGAGCCGCGGGCCGGCGGGCAGATCACGATGATGCCCGACGACCCGCCCGCGGCCCCGGAGTCGAAGGAGATGACCGGCCGCATCCTCACCTGGCAGCCGCCCGGCCCGTCCGGGACCGCGGTGTTCGAGCACGAGTGGCACCAGCGGATCGTCGAGGAGGGCGTGGTGCGCTACGAGCTGACCGCGGACGGCGCCGACACCGTCCTCGTCTTCACCCACCACGGCCTGAGCACCCGCAACGCCCAGGGCTTCATCCCCGGCACGCACGCCTACCTCGACCGGCTGGCCGCCCACCTGGCCGCCGAGGACATCCCGGCCTGGGGCGACCGGTACGGCCAGGTCGCCCCGGCCTACGCCGGGCAGTCGTGATAGGCCTCGACCAGCCACCTCCCGGACCGGCCGGACAGCAGCCACGTCGCGTTCGACCAGGTGCCGGCCGGCGGCTCGGTGCTGCTGCGGGTGATCACGATTGCGGTGAGGTCGTCGAGGAACCGCACGCTGCGCACCTCGTGGATGCGCCGGGTGCCCTTGAGCGGCCCGTCGAACGCCGCCGCCATCGCGGTGCGGATCGCGGCCCGGCCGATCAGGGTGAAACCGGGCAGGATCGCGGTGGCGTCGGCGGCGTAGTTATCGACGAACACGTCCGCGTGCCCGGCGGCCCACGCCTCCGACGCGGAATCGATCACCGCGCGCACTGCGTCGTTCATGGTTGTTCCCTTCCGTCAGCCGAGTCGGTCACGAATACCGACCCGGCGGGCGCCCGGAAGGAATCGGCGCCGTCGGCCTCGATCAACGCGGTGAACGCTTGTCACGACTGACCGGTGAAGCGGGCCGCGGGCGCCCCCGAGAGCAGGTCGGCCGGCAGCCGCCGGCCGCAGATCACCAGCAGGAGGTCCTGGGCGGTGCCGCGCAGCGGTGCGCCGGTGCCGTACTCCCAGTCCAGGTCGGTGGCCTCCAGGCGTACGCCGGACAGGTCGACCCCGAAGAAGCTGACGTTGCGGGAGCGCATGTGGGACAGCACCAGCCCGACGCGGGAGGCCGGCGGCCGCCGGGGCAGGCCCAGGGCGACCGAGATGTCCAGGCCGTGGATCACGTCGTGGGAGAGCGCGCCGACCGGGCCGCCGCCGGGCGGGTTCCACGGGTGTTCGGCATTGACGCGCATGGATTCGGTCAGTTCGGCGGGGGACATCCGGGCGGCGTCGCGGCGGGCCACGCGGTCGGCCATCGCGTCGAAGCGGAAACGGGAGCGGGCCAGGGAGAGGAGGAACCGCGGGGCGGACATGCGGAACGGCATGGTCATGTGGGCGACCACCTCGCTGACCCGCCAGCCTTCGCAGAGCGTGGGCGCGGTCCACTGCGACGGTTCCAGTGCGGCGAGCATGGCGGCCAGTTCGGTTCGTTCGGCGACGGATTCGGACCGGATGTTCATCGAGCACCTCTCGAGAGAAAAGCAGATCGAGAGGGATACGTCGGGGCGGGGCGAAACTCATCGGAGGATGCCCCGGCGGCCGGTGAGGACGGGGATGAATGGCCGGCCGCCGGGGCGGGCGTGCGCCGGGTCGGAGGCCCCGGTGGGCACGCTGGTCGCGTTTCTCGCGGTTTCTGGGTCAGTTCCCGTACGCCTCGAGCGCCGAAAGCTGCCCGGCGGGCCAACTGGAATTGGCGGTGAAAGTGGCCCGCACGTAACGGACGGAAGCCGCGGTGAAGGAGACCGTCACCGCGTTGCCGCTCGCCGGGTCGAAGGAGCGGGCGGCCGCGGCCGAAAGCGAGCGGAAGGTCGAACCGTCTGTGCTTCCCGAAACGGCAATGGTCTGACTCCGTGCGCCCCACCCCGCCGGCAGGCGCAGCACGACCCGGCCGACCGGCACCGTTGAGCCGAGGTCGGCCTGCACCCACTGGGGGAAGGCGTTGTTCGCGCTTTCCCAGTAACTGCCGGCGTCGCCGTCGACCACGTTCGCCGAGCCGTACGTCTGGGTGTGGCTGCTCTCCGACGTCGGCCGGCCGCGGGCCAGGTCGCCCGCGGGAGGCGGTGGGGCGGTGCCCGCCGCGTACGCCTCGATCTGGGCGAGCTGGGCCGCCGGCCAGCCGGTGTTGCCGGCGAAGCTCAGCCGCAGATAGCGGGCCGCGCCGCCGGGGAGGGTGACCGTGACGCTGTTGCCCGACCCGGGATCGAAGGTGTAGCCGGCGGAGCCGGCGAGCGTCGCGAACGACGAACCGTCGGTGCTTCCGCTGACCGTAATGGTCTGGGTGCGTGCGCCCCAGCCGGACGGGAGCCGCAGCACCAGGCGGCTGACGGTCAGCGAAGACCCCAGGTCGACCTGAATCCATTGCGGCAGGGAACCGCTGCTCTCCCAATACGTGGCGGTATTTCCGTCGACCGCGTTGGCGGCGGCGTATTGACCGTTGGCACTGCTCGCACTCACCGGGCGCCCGGCCGCGAGGTCGCCGCTCGTCGGGGGCGGGGGAGTGGTGCCGGCCACCGGCGGGGTGGGGCGGGTGGCGGTCAGGGCGATCTGACCCTTGAGCATTTTGCCGCCGTCGGTGGTGATCCGCAGGTAGTAGTCGGACGAGCAGGCCGTTCCGTCCTCGTCGAGCGCGCGAATGCCGCTGCTGGCCGGCACAAAGGCGGCGCTCTCGGCCGTTTTCGCGATCTGGTTGCCCTCGTTGAATTCGTCGAACATCGACACATAGAGCCCCTGCGACCCGAGCCGGATCATGTTGTAGAGGCTGCGCCAGTAGAAGTCGCCGTGATGACGGGCCCCGGACGACAGATCGCCCGGCAGAACGCAGGGCTGGTAGTCGATGCCGTGGGCGGCGCAGTCGGCGTAGTCGGGCGTGTTGACGTTCGTATAGAACTGGTCGAGCCCGTCCAGGGTGCCGGTGCGCCCGACCATCCACGGCGAGATCATGTTGAACGCGTGATAGACGTCGGAGAATCCGGCCCGCGAGTCGTTGATGCCCTCGCGCCAATAGGTCGGGACGCCGCCGATCACGTAGACGCCCTGACCCTTGAACCAGTTGACGACGTCGAGGCAGACGGCCGGGGTGAACGGGCGCCCGTCGTCGTTGAAGCCGAAGCCCCAGATGCAGACCACCGGCTTGCCGTTCTGCCTGGCGTAGGACGAGCTGGCCGTGTGGGCCTTCATCTTGTTCGTCCAGTCGTCCTTGATCTGCTGCTGCATCGACGTCCAGCCGGTGACGTCATACATGATGTAGAACTTGCGGCCGTGCGCCTCGGCCGCCGCCCGCACCTTGACCGCCATCGCGTCGCGGGTCGGGCCCTCGTCGCCGACCGGGTTGAACCGCTGCAGCGCGGCGGTGTCGATGCCGTAGGTCTGCATCCACTGGAAGTGCGTGTCGACGGTCTGCGCGTCGTAGGAGGAGAAGAGCGACGCGGGTGACCCGTTGCCGAGGTTCGGGTAGGCCGTCGGGTAGGTGTGGGCGAACTCGCGCACGTCGGGCCAGGAAACGATCGTGGTGTTGCTCGGCGACGGCGGCTGGGAGCGGTCGCGGCTCCAGTGCCACCATCCGCCGATCGGGGCGCCGTCGCCCGGGCAGGCGAACCAGCCCTGGTAACCGACGCTGATCTTTCCGACGACGTCGCCCGGGCCGGAGGCGGCCCGGGCGGGGGATGCGTCGATCAGAAAGGACGCCGCGGTTCCGGCGGCCACGGTGGAGAGAAAGGTGCGTCGACTGACGGCCATCGGGGACTCCTGCCGATCCGGTTAGGGGGAGAACGGATCGACGGTCATCGTGACAGTCCGCGTCACAGAAACGCAATAGTTGAACTCAGCGATGCAACAATCTGGACTTCAGGCCGAAATTCGCCGACCGGGGAGGAAGATCGCGACAACCGCGCCGGACGCGACCACGGCCGCGCCGACCAGCACCGCCGGGCGGAGTCCGTCGACGAAGGACTGGTGGGTGGCGAAGCTGCCGTAGGTGGAGAAGATCGACGCGAGCGCGGCGACGCCGGCCGCCACCCCGAGTTCGCGGATCGTGTTGCTGGTGCCCGAGGCGACACCCCGCTCCTCGGCGCTGACGCTGGCCAGGGCCAGCGTGCTGATCGGCGAGAAGGTCAGGCCCATCCCGACGCCGGCCATCACGAACGCGCCGATCAACCGCGGGTAGGCCAGGTCGGCCTGGGTGACCAGGCCCATCCAGAGGATCGCGCCGGCGAGCAGCACCTGACCGGCCACGATCAGGTTGCGGCTGCCGATCCGGTCGCCGAAGATGCCGGCCAGCGGCGCCACGATCATCGGGGCGGCGGTCCAGGGCAGGGTGCGCAGGCCGGATTCGAGCGGGGTCGTCGTCTGCACCACCTGGAAGAACTGGGAGAGCAGGAAGACCGCGCCGAACGTGCCGGCCGAGAAGGTCAGCTGCACGACGTTGACCAGGCTGAAACCGCGCGAGCGGAACAGCGTCAGCGGCAGCATCGGGCTCCGGTTGCGCCGCTGCCAGAGCAGGAAGGCCAGCATCAGGGCGCCGCCGCCGATCAGCATCGAGAGGATGCGGGCCGAGCTCCAGCCCCGGTCCGGGCCGTCGACGACGCCCCAGATGATCAGCAGCACGCCGGCCGCCGAGAGCACCAGGCCGAGCGGGTCGAGCCGCTTCGCGCCGCCCCGGGACTCGCCGAGCACGGTCGCGGCGAGGATGACCGCGACCACGCCGACCGGCACGTTCAGGAAGAAGATCCAGTGCCAGTCGAGGCCGGTGACGACTGCGCCGCCGACCACCGGGCCGACCGCGACGCCGAGCCCGCTGATGCCGCCCCAGATGCCGACCGCGGCCGTCCGGCGATTCTCCGGCACCGCCTGCGCGAGCAGGGTCAGGGCCAGCGGCATGACCGCGGCCCCGCCCAGGCCCTGAATCGCCCGGGCCGCGGTGAGCTGCCACGACTCGGTGGCCAGCCCGGCCGCGGCCGAGGCGAGCGTGAAGACGACCAGGCCGGCCAGGAACATCCGGCGGCGGCCGATGCGGTCGCCGATCGCCGCCGCGGTGAGCAGGAAGGCGGCGAACGGCAGCGTGTACGCGTTGACGAACCACTGGAGGCTCTCCAGCGACGCGTTCAGGTCGGTGCGGATCACCGGCAGCGCGGTGCTCACGACCAGGTTGTCGAGCGTGACCATGAAGGTCGGGATGCCGATGGCGAGCAGGATCAGCGCCATCGACCGGGTCTTCGCTGTTTTCTCCGCGGGTGGCGCGAGAGTAGCGGCGGTCATGAGAGTTCTCCCCGAAAGTTGTTATCGACTGATAACTAACGAGGACGAGCGTAGTTATCGACTGATAACCTGTCAACCATGCCCCGGACACGTCTCACCGCCGCCGAACGCTCGGACCAGCTCATCGACGCCGCCATCACGGCGTTCAGCCTGGGCGGATACGCCGGCACCACGACCGATCAGGTGGCTCGCCTGGCCGGGGTGAGCCAGCCGTACGTGATCCGGATCTTCCGCACCAAGCAGGAGCTGTTCATCGCGGCCGTGGGCCGGGCCTGCGACCGGATCGAGGAGATCTGGCGCGCCGTCCCCGACCCCTCGCTGCACACGCTCGGCCACGCGTACAACGAACTGCTCGCGAACCGCGAGATGGTCACCCTGCTGTTGCACGGCTTCACCGCGAGCGCCGATCCGGCGATCGGCGAGCCGGTCCGGGAGGGCTTCGGACGGCTCTACGACACTGTCCGGGAGCTGACCGGGTGCACGGCCGAGGAGGCCCGCGACTTCTTCGGGATCGGCATGCTCCTGACCTGCCTCGGTGCCATGCGCGTGGTCGGTCCGGAAGCCGTCGAGCCACGGCCCTGGATGAGTGACCTGATCTCCACCCTGGGCGACGGGGAAAGTGCGTAGGCGGGGTACTGTACGGCCCCTGAGCTTGGGGGATGAGGAGAAACACGGCGGCATGAGCGGCATGATCGGCTTCACGGACAACTATCAGGACCGGTCCACGCGCGAGGGATACCAGTTCGAGTTCTTCTGCGAGCGCTGCGGCAACGGCTACACCTCGTCGTTCAAGCATTCGGTCACCGGGTTCGGCGGCCGCCTGCTGCAGATGGGTGGCGACCTGCTCGGGGGCGACATCGGCCGCAAGGCGTCCGAGCTCGGCTGGGACGCGCAGTGGATGCGCGACGGCAACCGCGGCAAGACCTGGGACAAGGCACTGGCCGCCGCGGTCGACGAGATGCGCCCGCACTTCGACCAGTGCCACCGCTGCGGCGAGTGGGTGTGCGGCCAGGTGTGCTGGAACGGCGAGCGCGGGGTCTGCGTCAACTGCGCGCCCAAGCTCGACCAGGAGATCGCCGGCATGCAGGCCCGGGCCCAGGTCGACCAGTTGCGCGGCAAGATCGAGCAGGTCGACTGGACGCAGGGTGTCACCTACGGCCAGCCGGTCACCGCCCGCTGCCCGTCGTGCGACAACGACAGCGGCGGCGGCGGCGGCAAATACTGCCAGCACTGCGGCACGCCGCTGGCGGCGGCGCCCGAGGCGTCGAAGTTCTGCGGTCAGTGCGGCACCAAGGTCAACGCCGGCCAGATGTTCTGCACCGGCTGCGGCAGCTCGACGGCCTAGCTGTTCGTCCTAGATGTTCGTCCTAGACGTTGTGGCGGGCATAGACCGGCTCCCGCCAGCCCATGATCGCCTCGGTCATCCGCACCGCGTCCACGGTCGCCCGCACGTCGTGCACCCGCACGATGCGGGCGCCGTGCAGGACGCTGTAGACGACGCTGGCCAGCGTGCCGGCCAGCCGCTCCGGCGGGGGTGCGTCGAGGGTCTCGCCGATGAAGTCCTTGTTGCTCACCGCGACCAGCAGCGGATAGCCGATCGCGGCGATCTCGTCGAGCCGGCGGGTCAGTTCCAGCGAGTGATAGGTGTTCTTGTTCAGGTCGTGACCCGGATCGATGATGATCTGCTCGGGTTTGACGCCGCGGTCGAGCGCCTTTTTAATCCCGCCTTTCAGGAATAGCCGCACTTCGGTCGTTACATCGCTATATTTCGGACTAGGCCACAGGGTCCGGGGCGCGGCCAGGCTGTGGGTGATCACCAATTGGGCGTCGGTTCCGGCGACCGCATCGGCCATCGCGAGATCGCGCAAACCGGACGTGTCGTTGATGACGCCGGCCCCGGCCGCGATCACCGCGCGGGCCACTTCGGGCCGGAACGTATCGACCGAGACCACAGCGAGATCGCGCGCCGCCTCGACTACCGGCAGCACACGGTCGATCTCCTCGGCCGCGCTCACCTCGGGTCCGGGGGCGAACGGGACCCCTCCGACGTCGATCCAGTCGGCTCCCGCCCCGGCCGCGGCCCGGACCGCCTCGATCGCCGACTCCAGGGCGAATGTTCGGCCTTTGTCATGGAATGAGTCCGGAGTTCGATTGACGATCGCCATCACGGCAACACGTCGCGTAAGATCGAATTTACGCCCAGCGATGACTCGCGTACTCTTTGCTTCGCCCACGGTCGGGAGAGTAACAAACTGATCTAGGGGGGCTGTTTGACTCGCGGACCAGTGCGCTACCTGCTCTGGCTGGCCCGCTGCCAGTGGCCTCGCGTCGCGGCCGGTGGCCTTCTCGGCAGCGCATCGACACTCAGCCTCGTCCTCGCGCCCCCGGTGATCGGCCAGGCCATCGATCACGGCCTGCGCGACAACCACTACGGCATCCTCGCCGCCTGGTCCGCCGTCCTGCTCGCGCTGACGTCCGTCGGCGCGTTCCTCGGCATGGCCCGGCACCGCACGATGACCAAGATCAGGATGGATGCGGGCTACCGCACCATCCGGGTCGTCCTCGGCCACGCGATCGACCTCGGCGCGGCGCTCCCGCGCCGGCTCACCGCCGGCGAGGTGGTCACGATCGGCGTCGGCGACGTCTGGATCATCGCGCGGGGGCTCACCGTCACCGGGCCCGGCGTCGGCGCCGTTGTCGGGTACGCCGTGGTGGCCGTCCTGCTGCTGCGCGTCTCCCCGCTGCTCGCGGTGACCGTGCTCGCCGGTGTACCGGTCGTGGGCCTGGCCATCGGCCCGCTGCTCGGCTCGCTGCACCGGGCCGGCGCCCGCTACCGCACCCGGGCCGGTCAGCTCGCGGCCCGCCTGCTCGACATCGTCGGCGGCCTGCGCCTGCTCAACGGGCTCGGCGGCAAGGAGGCCCAGCTGGCCCGCTACCGAGCCGGCTCCACCGGCCTGCTCGGCGAGGGCTACCGCGTGGCCTCAGCCGCCAGCTGGATCGAAGCCCTGGCCACCGGTCTGCCCGCGCTGTTCCTGGCCCTGGTCACGTGGCTCGGCGCCCACCTGGCCGCCCGCGGCGACATCACGATCGGCGAACTCGCGGCGGTCTACGGCTACGCGGCGATCCTGGTCGTGCCGGTCGAGATCTTCATCTCGTCGGGCCAGCAGATCATCCAGGCCGTGGTGGCCGCCCGGCGGGTCACCGCACTGCTCAACGTGGAGCCCGAACCGGTCGCCGGCCTCACCCCGCCGCCCGGCGGCCCGGCCAAGCTCTACGACCCGTTCTCCGGTGTCACCGTCGAACCGGGGCTTCTCACCGTGCTCGCCGGCTCCGGTGCCGCGCCGATCGTCGACCGGCTCGGACGGTACGGGGAGACCGGCGCGACCTGGGGCGGCATCCGCCTCGACGAGATCGAGCGGGGTGAGGTGCGCGAACGCATCCTGGTCGCCGACGACGACGCGCACCTGTTCGCCGGCACACTGGCCGAAGTGGTCGCCGGTCGCGGGGCGGTCGACGTGGACCGGGTCGAGGCGGCACTCAACATCGCGGTCGCCAACGACATCAACGGGCGGATCGAACCCGACGGGCGCAATCTCTCCGGGGGGCAACGTCAGCGCGTACGGCTGGCGCGTGCGCTCTATCGAGAGCCGGAGATGCTCCTGGCCGTCGAACCGACCTCGGCCGTCGATGCCCACACCGAAGCCGCCATCGCCGAACGGCTCAGCAAGGCCCGCCGGGGCCGCGGCACGCTGATCGTGACCACCTCGCCGGCCCTGCTCGACCAGGCCGACGTCGTGCACTTCCTGCGCGACGGCCGCGTCGTCGCCACCGGCACCCACCGGTCGCTGCTGGCCGAGGTGCCGGACTACCGAGCAATGGTTTCCCGAGGATGACCAGCCGCACCGCGCGGCACCCGGCCGCATCTCCCGGAGGCCCCGTGCTTTCCGCAGGTGCCGTGCTTCCCGCTGGCGCTGTGCTTTCTGGAGGCGCCGCATGACCGCGCTCCCGATCGCGGGCCGCGCCGAGGTCCGCCGCGCCGCGGTCCGGCTGCTCGCCGCCGACCGCCGCGCCGTCGCCACCGTGATCGCGCTCAACGTGCTCGCCACCCTGGCCGGCCTCGCCGCGCCCTGGCTGCTCGGCCGCATCGTCGACGGCATCGGCCACGGCGACGCCCCGATCGACCACTACGCCGTCGCCATCCTCGCCTGCACCGCCGCCCAGATCCTGCTGGCCCGCTATGCCCTGCTCACCGGGCACCGCTTCGGCGAGCGGACGGCCGCGCGCATCCGCGAGACCTTCGTCGAACGCACCCTCGCCCTGCCCGCCTCGGTCGCCGAACGCGTGCCGGCCGGCGACCTCGGCGCCCGCGGCAC
This sequence comes from Actinoplanes sp. NPDC051411, assembly GCF_040682075.1. Taxonomy (NCBI): domain Bacteria; kingdom Bacillati; phylum Actinomycetota; class Actinomycetes; order Micromonosporales; family Micromonosporaceae; genus Actinoplanes; species Actinoplanes sp. NPDC051411. Next base: position 110,470 of record NZ_JBFBAD010000003.1, read on the forward strand.
CGGCGACATCGGCACGGTCGCCGAGACCGTCGCCGAAGCGGTACCGACGGTCTTCATCGCGATCCTCCAGGTGCTGTTCCTGGCCGTCGCGGTCATCGTGGTCTCACCACTGGCCGGCGGCATCGGCGTCGCCACGCTCTCCCTGATCTACTTCGTGCTGCGCTGGTATCTGGCCCGGGCCCGCGACGGCTACCTGGCCGAGGGCGCGGCCAACTCGGTCGTCGCCGAGGAACTGGGCGCGACGGTCAGCGGCGCCCGCACCATCGAGGCGCTCGGCCTGCAGGCCCGGCGGCTCGCTTCCGGCGAGGCGGCGGTCGACCACAGCCGCAAAACCCGGCTGTGGACCCTCTTTCTGCGCAACGTGCTCTTTCCGGTGGCCGAGATCGCGTACGGCGTACCGGTCGTCGTCGCGCTCTTCGTCGGCGGCATCCTGCACCTGCGGGGGCTGCTGTCGCTCGGCTCGGTGGTGGCCGCCGTCTTCTATCTGCGCCAGATCGCCGGCCCGCTCGACTCGATCATGATCTGGGTGGAGCAGCTCCAGAGCAGCGGCGCGTCGTTCGCGCGGGTCGAGGGGCTGGCGGCGGTGCCACGGCCGCGGGCGGCCGACCCGGGCGAGCCGTCCGGCGACAGCATCGTGGTTCGGGACGTCCACTACGCGTACGCCGGAGGCCCGGACGTGCTTCGCGGCGTCTCCCTGTCGGTCCGGCCCGGCGAGCGCCTGGCGATCGTCGGGCTGTCGGGGGCCGGGAAGTCCACATTGGGCCGCCTGCTCGCCGGGGTCGACCGCCCCGGCAGCGGTTCGGTGACCGTCGGCGGGGTCCCGGTGGCCGACCTGCCGCCCGACCGGCTCCGCCGCCAGGTCGTGCTGGTGACCCAGGAACACCACGTGTTCCGGGACTCGCTGCGGGCCAACCTGATGAGCCCCCGCCCGGACGCCGCCCTGCAACAGGCCCTGGCGACGGTCGGCGCGACCTGGGCCACCGACCTCGACCGCGACCTGGGCGCCCACCCCGTCAACGGCGCCGAAGCCCAGCAACTGGCCCTGGCCCGCGTCATGCTGGCCGACCCGCACACGGTCATCCTCGACGAGGCGACGGCCCTGCTCGACCCGACAACCGCCCGCACCGCCGAACGGGCCCTGGCGGCGGTCCTCCACTCCCGCACCGTGATCGCCATCGCCCACCGCCTGCAGACCGCCCACGACGCCGACCGGGTCGCGGTGATGGACGAGGGCCGCATCGTCGAACTGGGCACCCACGACGAGCTGGTCGCGGCCGGCGGCACCTACGCCGCCCTCTGGCACACCTGGCACAGCCTCCCCGGCAGCGCGACCGACTTCCGCGAGGGCACCACCAGCCGGGCCGATCACGACGGTCGGTAGGCCTCCGGGCCATCGATGTCACGGCCATCACATTGATACCCGTCCCGTCGCTTTCGGTACGCTCTTACGCGGCCTGACAAGTCCTGACTGCGGTGTCTGACATGGGGGACCGGATGGAAGACCAGCGTGCGGCCGCCGAGCCGCCGCAAGACGGCATGGTCGCCCAAGAGTTCGCCGGGCAGTTGCGGACATTACGGACTGCCGCGGGCAATCCGTCATTCCGGAAGATGGCCGGCCGATCGGGCCGGATCTCCCACACGACGCTGCACGAGGCCGCCGCCGGGACGAGGTTTCCCTCGTGGGAGACCACCCGCGAGTTCGTCCGCGTCTGCGAAGCCGACGAGGCGCAGTGGCGGTGCCGATGGGAGGACGCTCAACGGTCGGTGACGGTCCACGTCGTGCCGGACGACAGCCGGACGGCGGCCGTCGCCGATTCCGCGGCCGATTCCCCGATGCCAGCCACTGTAGACACCAGGCCGACCGACGTCGTGGCCCCCGTGGACGAGGGCCCGCGTGCGCGACGGCACCGGTTGCCGTGGCTCGCCGTCGCGGCGGGATTGGTGGCGCTGGTCGCGGTCGTGGGCATCGTCGTCCACAGCCGGTCATCCGTGGACGGTTCCCCCGTGGTGGCGCCCTCGCCGTCCTCGACACCGTTCTCGGACTCGCTGATTCCGGGCGACTCGAGCAAGTTCATCGCCGACGTCACCATCCCCGACGGCATGCGGGTCAAGGTGAAGACCCACTTCGTCAAGGTGTGGGCGATCGCGAACGTGGGCACGGTCGACTGGCACGACCGCTTCCTGGCCCGGATGAACCCCACCGCTGACAAGGACGGTTGCCAGGTGCCGGATCGGGTGGCCATCGGGGACACCCCGCCCGGCCAGCAAGTGATGATCAGTGTTGCGGTCACCGCGCCGAGCCGTCCCGCGGAGTGCTGGGTCAGCTGGAAGATGGTCGACGAGGCCGGCGACGCCTACTTCCCCAGCCGCCGGCCGGTGTACTTCATGGTCAACGTCGTCGCCTGAAACGCTCGATGTCAGTACCGGGTGTGCCACCCAAGCTGACAACACCGCGTTTATGCAGGTCGATGATGTCTGACAGATCTGACAGATCAACGGGGGTACCGAACAGCAGGCGCCTCCTCGCAAAGTGATGTCTCCACATGAGACCCACCGACGAGGAGATACGACATGCGCCGTCCCTGGTTAGCCGTCGGGCTCGCCGCACTCTGCGTGGCCGTCGGCGCCCCGGCCCCCGCGCGGGCCGCGCCATCCGTCACCGCGGCCGCGCTACCCCTGGTGAACATGGAGGCCACGGTCCTGGCCGCCCAGATCGACCCCCGCCGCGCCGACAACACACTGACCCCGGGCGCGAAGAGTTCCGTGCTCGCCGTCGAGCAGGCGCTCCAGGCCAAGAACCTGCTGAGCGCGGAATGGGTCGACGGCTACTTCGGCACCGTGACCATCGCGGCGTACGCGGCCTACCAGCGCTCGCTCGGCTACACCGGCCTGGCCGCGAACGGGCTGCCCGGCACGACGTCGCTGACGAAGCTCGGGCTGAACCGGTACACGGTCAGCAACCCGATCGGTCCGGGCGCGAAGGTCCAGCGGGACGGGTACGTCGTCGACGCGCGTACCCAGGCGATGCTGGCCGAGGCTCAGCGTCTGCTCGGTTACCGCCTGGTGCTCGCGCAGGGCTCGTACAACCCGGGGGGCGACCCGACCTCGGCCGGCACGCACGACGGCGGCGGCGTGGTGGACATCTCGGTCACCGGCATGACCGCGGCCCAGCGCACCGCGGTCGCCCGGGCGCTGCGCCAGGTCGGTTTCGCCGCCTGGATCCGCAACCCGAGTCAGGCCGACTGGCCGTGGCACATCCACGCCGTGGCCATCAACGACACGGACCTCTCCAGCGAGGCGCAGCACCAGATCGGCGACTACTACCTCGGCATGAACGGCCTCGCCAACCGCGGCCCGGACGACGGTCCCCGGATCCCGATCGTGACCTGGGAGCAGTACCAGCGCGGGCAGTGACCCGCACTCGGCCCGATCACCCATCACCCCGAGAGGACAACGTGAACTTCCGCAAGAGCCTCGCCGTCGTCGGCGCCGCGCTCGCCACGACCACCTTCCTCCTGAGCGCCGCCTTGCCGGCGTCGGCGGCGTCCCGCGACGGCGTCTGCGACAGCGGCGAATTCTGCTACTACTTCAACAGCAACGAGGCCGGCTCGGTCTCCGACTTCACCGACTCCCTCGACGACTACGGCACCACCCAGCCGACGTGCTACGAGTTCCGAGGCGCGGGCAACGGCGAGGGCGTGTGCGTCAAGAACAACGCCGCGTCGGTGTGGAACCGGACCGGCCAGACCGTGCGGGTCTACTTCAACAGCAACTTCGGCGGTGCGAGCCAGGACTTCGCGCCCGGAGCGAAGGGCAACCTGAACGCCACGCTGAAGAACAACAACGCCTCGCACCAGCTGCTGAGCACGAGCACGGGCTGCAGCACCGACGGCACCAACAGCAAGCTGCCAACCACCATCCTGGTCTACCGGGTGAGCCTCGGGCGGGTCGACCGGGTCGACTTCAAGACGTACGTCAAGAACGTCATCCCCAACGAGTGGGTGTCGAGCTGGCCGAACGCCTCGCTGCAGGCCGGCGCGGTAGCGGTCAAGAGCTACGGCTGGTACTGGGCGCTGCACTCGACCCGCAAGACCTCGGGCGGACTGTGCTACGACGTCCGGGACGACACCGCCGACCAGGTCTACCGGCCGTCGTCGGCGCAGGCGTCGACGTCCTCCGCGGTGGACAGCACCTGGGCGGTCCGGATGACCCGCAGCGGCAACGTCCTCCAGGCGCACTACTGCTCGACCGCGACCGCCTGCGGTGGCTGGGTGGACGGGGACTGGCTGTCGCAGTACGGCTCGCGTGATCTCGCGAATTCGGGTCAGAACTACCAGACGATTCTGCGCCACTACTACAGCGACGTGTCCCTTTCCTGACGTCGACACTCCCGCCTATGCCGTGTCGGCGCCGAGTTGCTCGAGCACCGTTCAGATCGGCTCCACCGCCACGCTGACCGTCGGAGGGCAGACATTCGCCTCGGTCAAGCAGTTTAAGGGGTGCGCCAAGAACTGGAGCTATGTCTATGTATGGGCGGGCTACCGCAGTGCACACCGGTCGTGGAGTGACTGTGCGGCGGTGTCCGTCACGAACGCCTCCGGCACCGAGGGACCCGGAATGTACGGCGACGATCCGCTCGGACCGATCGTCGGCTGGGTGTCCACCAGCGTCCGGTGCTGAGAACCGAATTCCCTCCGATCAACACAGAAAGCGAGTAATGACAATGCTCAAACGAATCGTCACCGCTGCCGCGATGGCCCTGGCATTTGCCGCGCCGGTCATAGCCGTCGCCTCACCCGCGAACGCCGCTTCCCGTGACGGCGTCTGCGACAGCGGCGAATTCTGCTACTACTACAACAGCGACGAAGCCGGCTCCGTCTCCGATTTCACCACCTCGGTCGGCGACTACGGCACCACCGAACCTTCCTGCTACGACTTCAAAGGCGCCGGCAACGGCAAAGGCATCTGCATCAAGAACAACGCCGCCTCGGTCTGGAACCGTTCCAGCCAAACCGTACGGGTGTACTACAACAGCGACTACGCCGGCAGTTCCCAGGACTTCGCCGCGGGCGCCAAGGGAAACCTCAACGCGACGCTGAAGAACAACAACGCCTCGCACCAGTTCCTCAGCGCGGGCACCGCCTGCTCGACTTCCGGCCTCGGCGACCCGAACACCTGCGCGCAGGCGGTGTCATGGGCCAAGGCGCACGAGACCACCACGTACCACGCCGACTACGCCGACCGGTGCGACCACGTGGTCGGCCTGGCGTACGGGTGGAGCGCATCCGGCTCGACCACGGCGTACAACCACTGGCTCGCGGTGCCGTCGGCGTACAAGCACGCGGGAAGCCGCACCGTCCCGGCCGGCGGCCTGGCGTTCTTCAGCGGCGGCGCGGGCCACGTGATGATCTCCATCGGCGGTGGCCAGTTCGTCTCCAACGACATCGGTGGCAGCGGCACGCTGACCGTCACCACGATCGCCACGATCGAAAGCCGCTGGGGAAAGCCGTACCTCGGCTGGACCCAGCCGTGGTTCCAGGCGAACCACTGATCTAACCGGCAAAGGGATTACGGCGCGGCCCACATACAATGGCGCGCGTTACCATACATACGTGAGTAAATAACCACAAGAACAATAGCCGGTGCACTTAAAAACCAAGTGTGAAGAAATCC
>NZ_JBFBAD010000003.1:116152-125046 GCF_040682075.1 Actinoplanes sp. NPDC051411
CCATTGGTATCCCGGCGCCCCCATGATCGAGGGCCCCGCTTTCCCTTCCTTCCGTCTGTACTTCCCCTCTCGACCAGTCGCGTGTCCAGTTCCATCCGTGGTGACTCGAGAGCCTTGCGGCGGGCCAGGTTCAGGACCGCCTGGCTGCTCGCCAACCCATGTCCCGCAAGGCTGCCGCACCGTGGTCAGCGGGGGCGACGCCCAGCGTGCGGCGGGAAGATCATCGAACCGGCCACGCTGAGCTGGTCGGGCATTGACCGTCCCGGCATCGGTGCTGCCTCTTCGGCTATTCCCACCGCTTCGAGGGCCGTCCGATAGCCGTCGAGCCGGGCGCGGCTGCACACCAGTCCGGCCCGGCGTGGGCACGCCGCAGCAAGTCCTTCTTTCCCGCCGGTCGCGCGTTGCGGGCTCGATAATCGTATTCCTCGAGCAGGCGCTCAATCCGTACGCGAGTCGCTGCCGCAACCTGATCGTCGCCGTTCAGCACGCGGGACACCGTCGGCACGGAAACTCCTGCTACCGCCACTGACAGGATCGGCAAGGGGCGCTCATTCCGATCGCGGCCGATACCGTGGTTAGGCACGCGCTTATGCCGAGATCAGTTCGGTGTCGGACGACAGCGCTCGGCCGCGTCTCAGTCGGCGGGTTCCTCGTCGACGCTCAGTGGGGAGGCACCGGGCTCGGCGATCTGGGCGATGGCCTCGTTCAGCTCGTCCTCGGCATATTCGCCCTCGGGCAGCCGATCGAGCACGGCCATGTCGTCGGACGGCAACTCGGCGGCGACCGCCCGACGGTGGATCTCGTCCCGGTCGATCCGCTCCTGCGCGGCATAAAGCTCGTCGACCAGTGCGGGAAGCGCCTTCGTAGTCGCCATGATCCTCTCCTCCAGCTTGAAGACATGCTTGCAGGACCTGCTGTGCTGACCGATCCTGATACCCGGGCCGCCGCCGTTCATGCCGCGCATCCGGGTGACGAACACCGCCGCGACCGGCTCAGCCGGCAACCGGTAGGGCCTTCCAGCTGCAAATCATCGGTGCCTATGTGGCCGCTGCGCCGCGCCTGCCCCGCCCTGCATCGCGCGCGCCCACCTGCACCGGAGCCGGGCAAGGAAAGTCGCTGAACACCTAATGTGCAGGTGGCTGTCACGTGCGTATTCTGTTTGGTTCTACAAAGTCTGAGGAGTTGATGCCGATTGCTTACGGACCGCTGACAAAATGATGTCGCTGCGACATGTCAGAGCGGATCTCCGGACGGTCTTCTACTTAGCGCTTGATCGATGTTCTCAGGCCAGAGCGGCGCCGACCAACTTCCTGCGACGTGGCGGCAGTCGACGTGAAGCTGCGTCGGCTCGATATCTTGGGAGAGGAAGTGGGCTTCGTCGGCCCCGAGCGTCGAAATGTTCAAAGGTTCCCCCATCACATTCCAGGTAAGCGGCTGGAAGTCGCCCGGCGTTTCTGATCCAAATGAAATCGCCGGATCGGCATGCTGTGGATCCAAAGCGTCGCGGAGCGGCCGGCGTTCCGTGCCGGGCTCGCGCAGTAGAAGCTCGATCTCAATCTTGATGCCTTCGTCGTAGCCGATGATCGATCGGAAGACGGCGGCGGCGCTGTCGGACTTACCGAGCAGAGCGTCGGACAGTACGAGCGTCCCGCGTGAGGCAGGAGGAGATGATCGCTGATTTCGGGTCTCATGGGGGTGCACAATAAGGCCTTAAAGGGTCGGGGAAGCTTTCGTGGCGCGACGATCACCTCTCCGGCCGTCAGCTGACGGCCGGAGAGACGGGATAGCTCAGGTGCAGACGCCCGGCGGGTCGTAACTGCTGCCTTTCGTGTGACCGCCGGTCTTGCTGCCCGATACGGCCCGATCGTCGGCGGCAGGGTGACGATCTGCCGGCGCTCCGCGGCAGAGAGCTCAGCGAAGGGACTGAAGACGGTCCTGCCGTCGGTCGCCGCCTCCTCGACGAGGGTCAGCAGGTGCCGCCAACCTGGGCTTTCGGTGTCCTGCCGGTCGCGGTGGAAGGCCACGGTCGCCGGTTGAGTCGACGCCGAGTGCCCCCCGCACCGGCAGCGGTCCCGGTCCGGCTGTGCGTCCGACGGCCCGACAGCGTCCGCGAACCGGTTCACCAACAACCGCGGCTCTGTCCCGTTGTCACCCATGGCCCCGGAGATTACAAGGTGGAGGCCCGCTCGACGTCCTGATTCAGCCGATGTGAGTGCGTCACCCGGTCGGGCCAGATGCGAACACAACGGGTGGTTAATCACCTTCCGGCGAAGCCGGCGCTCCATCCACCATTCTGACCTGACCAGAGAGGCTGTTCGCCAGCCAGTCTGCCTGCGTCACCATGCCATCCTTGATGCCGAGAATCGCCCTTGCGGCCCGATAAAAATCGTCCCGCCGGCTGTTCGCGTCAATGACGGCGGTTTCGAGGTCCAAGCTCTTATCCGCCAGGCCACGACCGAGTAGCTCGATTTGATACACGGCGTCGCGCCATTCGCGCGCCGCGTTCACGGTTTCGGCATTCCCCAGCAGAAGGACGCTCTCCCAGGCCTTGGTTCGCCGCAGGTCACTCTCGGCGAGCTTGGCCAGCCCTTCTTGGCGATCGATGCGATGCAGCCGGGAATTCGCAAGGTCGATAGCGGATAGCCTCAGCGCATAGGCGTGGAGTTCCTTGACCGCGTTGGCGTCAACATACGTCTGTAGCCGCTTGTCATCCCACCTGGTATTCAGTTGCCTGCGCCACCACGTAAGGTCGGCTACTCCGGTCGCTGCGATAGTGCCGGCGGCGCCGACGATGACACCGACAATGGTGGGCAACTGGTCGGTAATGGCACCCATGCCGGCATAGTGCCAGGCATTCGCAATGTCGATCAATACGCATCAAGAGACCCCGCGCAGGAAGGCGGAACGCTCGCGCAGCGATCCGCCTGGCTACCGTGCGTGATGGGGGCCCGAGTCGTTGGCGGACGCCGGCAGCCGAGGAGCGTACGTCGGGCGCCCGGTTCTTCACCGGCTGTGCTGCTCCAGCAGTGCGGCGCCTTCAGCCCATTCGATCCGGTACTTCTTGGCTTGGTGCAGCCCTCGAGCCGCATCGGCGGGCCGGCCCTGCTTGCCGGGCGCGGAAATGCTGGGATCAGCGCCTCGGTTCAGCAGGTGCCGCAGAACGCGCAAGCAGGCGGTCTGCTGTTCGGGCGGCCAGGGCGCGGTGCCCGTGGACGCAGCGTGCCACAGCGCGGTGCGTCCGCTGCTGTCGACTGCGTTCAGTGGGCAGCCGGCCTCGAGAAGTCTGTCGATGATCTCCACTCGGGCATCGGCGGTGCCGACTCGGCCGTGGGCCGCTTCATGCAGCGGCGTGCCCTGGAATGTCGTGAGGGCTAGGGCATCCGCGCCGGCGCCTATCAACGCCGCGACCATTTCGGCAGTGCCTGTCCCGGCGGCGACGTGCAACGGCGTGTACATGCGGTAGTTCCGGGCGTCCACGACAGTGCCGTCGGCCAGCAGCCGAGCGACCTTCTGCGCATCGCCCGCCCGGACCGCGAGGTGCAGCGGGCCCTCCCGCAACGCGTCCATTTCCGCACATTAACTTGATCGATCCTCACCAGACGGACGTTCAGGCCCGCGTTGCCGCCGAGGGCTGTGCGGTGGTGGTTCGGGCGGCCACGTGGGCCGTTCGCCAGAGGGCGTACAGGGTGAGGGCGGCCGCCACCGCCAAGGGTGCCCCGTCGCGGATCAAGCCGTCCAGGCCCAGGAGGATCTGGCACAGCGGAAGGTCGAAGGCCAGGACCGCCAGCGTGACCCAGGCCAGTGTCGTGCGGGCGCGGTGGCTGCCCCGGCGGAGGAAGACGGCGGACAGCAGGGCCACGTAACTTACCGCGATGCCGGCCAGGATCCAGAAGATCACGGCCAGGGTCCACTCGAGGCGGTGTCGCAGCGTGCCCGCGGCGGTCAGGGCCGGGACCAGCATGAGCGGGCTGTAGCTGAAGGAGGCGAGGCGGGCGGTCAGGACCCACGGGTCACCCGGTGAGGCCTCGCGGAAGCCGGCCAGGGTGGGGCGGCGCGGCTGGTGGACGAGGTGGGCGTCGATGGCCGGGTGGCGGTAGAGCAGGACCACCACGGTCAGGCAGAGCAGGGTGAGCACGCCGAAGCCGATCAGGCCGGGGAGCGGTGGGCGGCCGGTGGCCGGGACGATCAGGCGGCCGACGGCGAAGAGCGTGGTCATGGAGAGGATCAGGCCGAGCGGCTTGGCGGTGGCCCGGGCCCGGCGGACCTGGGAGATCAGGATCAGCCAGCCGAGCGTACGGGCGAAGGCCCAGGCCGTACGGACCGCGAAGCCGACGCCGTGGCCCGGGGCGTACCAGAAGTTGAGGACCTCGACCACGACGGTGGCCGCGGCCGTGGCGACCAGCAGGGCCGTGAGGGCGCGGACCGGGCGAGGAGTCATGGTGGGGCATTACCCAGGCGGGAGGGTTGACAGGCGCGGCCCGGCGGGACAGCTTGGAGGCAAGCGCTTTCCAGTGGAGGTTGTCGATGGCTGGGATCAGTCGGCGAGGTGTGCTCGGGCTTGCCGCCGCGGCGTTCGTTCCGTTGCCGGTCTCCCGGCGGGCCCTGTCCGTGCGGGGCGCTGACCTGTCGTTCCTGCCCCAGCTGGAAGAGGCCGGGGTGAGATATCGCGACCTCGACGGCCGGGTCCGGCCGGCCGAGCGGATCCTCGCCGGCCACGGGGCCAACGCGATGCGGCTGCGGGTGTGGGTCGATCCGCCCGCCGGCTACAGCGACGAGAGGCGGGCGCTCGGGCTGGCCCGGCGGGCGAAGCGGGCCGGGATGAAGGTGGTGCTCGACCCGCACTACAGCGACTTCTGGGCCGATCCCGGCAAGCAGCCGATCCCGACGGGGTGGCCGACCGACCTGGCCGGGCTCACGGTGAAGATCCGGGAGTACACGCGCGGGCTGGTGCGGGACTTCGCGGCCCAGGGCACGCCGGTCGACATCCTGCAGATCGGCAACGAGATCACGAACGGGATTCTGTGGCCGGCCGGGCAGCTCTATCTGCCGGACGGCACCCAGCAGTGGGACGCGTTCACCCAGCTGCTCAAGGCGGCGATCAGCGGGGCCCGGTCCGAATGCGACGCCCGGATCATGCTGCACATCGACAAGGGCGGGCTGATGGGGGATACCCGCTGGTTCTTCGACAACATCGTGGCGCACGCGGTGCCGTTCGACATCATCGGACAGTCCTACTATCCGATGTGGCACGGGTCGATCGCCGATCTGGCGGCCAACACCGGCGACGCGATCGAGCGCTACGGCAAACCGGTGCTGCTGGCCGAGATCGCCTACCCGTGGACGTTCGATGACGGGGACGGGCGGGGCAACATTGTCGGCCCCGATACTCCGCTGCCTGACGCGCTGCGCTTTCCGGCGACCCCGGACGGGCAGGCCGCGTTCTTCCACGGCGTACGGAATGTGCTGGAGAAAGCCCCCCGAGGGGGCGGGCTCGGTTTTCTGGCCTGGGAACCGGAATGGGTTCCCGGGGTGGGTTGGGAGCCGGGCGCGGAGGCGTCGAACGACAATCTGACCCAGTTCGATTTTACCGGCCGCGCCCTTCCCTCGGTGCGCGCCTATCGAAGGCCCGACCGGGACAGGCCCTAACGCAGCGGAATGTCGTCCTCGTCGCCGGAGCGCGGGCCGAACAGGCGCCGTTCCGACTCGGCGATCGGCACGTCGTTGATGGAGGCCTCGCGGCGGCGCATCAGGCCGTTCTCGTCGAACTCCCACAGTTCGTTGCCGTAGCTGCGGAACCACTGGCCGCTCGCGTCGTGCGATTCGTATTGGAAGCGGACCGCGATGCGGTTGCCGCCGAACGACCAGAGGCTCTTGCGCAGCACATAGTCGAGTTCCCGCTCCCATTTCGCGGTGAGGAACCGGACGATCTCGTCGCGGCCGGTGACGAACTGGTCGCGGTTGCGCCACACCGAATCGGGCGTGTAGGCCAGGCTAACCCGGTGCGGGTCGCGGCTGTTCCAGGCGTCCTCGGCCGCTTGCACCTTCTGGCGGGCGGTCGTCTCGTCGAAAGGCGGAAACGGCGGGCGGGACTCGGGCATAGCGGTCTCCTCACGGATGCGGTCGGTCCGACCGTACGCCCTGAGCCCTTTCGTCCTCAGCTCAGCACGGCGAGGGTGACCGAGCCGCCGGGCCAGGTTCCGCTGAGCGTGAGCGGCGCGTCGGGCGGCGTGGCCCGCGGAAGCCGCGACACCGAGAGTTCGCCCACGTTGGTCAGGACGACCGCCGGCTCGCCGTCGTCGACGCGCACGATCTCGGCCGGGCTGCCCGGCGCCTGGGTGCCGGAGCCGCGCAGCGACATCAGCGGTTCGCGGGCGACCGGGCCGTCGGGCGTCTCGAAGTATTCCGCCGCCTCGTGACCGCCGGTGCGGATGGCCCGGACCGCCTCGGCGACGAAGACCGGGTCGGCGACCGCGTCGTAGACCCAGCGGGCGCCCAGCACCGAGTGTTCGGTGGTGCCGATCAGCCACTCCCCGGCGCCGTCGAGCGGGGCCGCGCGGTAGGTCATCGGCACCTGGGTCAGCGGGCCGTCCGGCGTCTTGACCAGGAAGATCTCCACGCCGACCGCACCCGCCGGGTCGTCGAACCGGGCCGCGGCGACGCGCTCGAGGCCGGTCGCGTCGCCGCCCGGGTACCACGAGCGGCCGGGCAACCAGGCCTGCAGCAGCTCGAGCTTGGTCGGGGTGAGCGTCGCCTGGTGGATGATCGCCATGGGCAACGATGCTAGCGGCTGCGCCGGCCGGCCGGGGGTGCGACGATCGCGGGGTGACCGTCATCGCGACGCTGACCCTGACCCGCCCGGCCGGCTCGTGGGCCGACCGGCTGCGCCCGCACGAGATCGTCGTCGACGACGTGCCCCGGGGGCGCCTGGCCGCCGGCAAGAGCCTGTCGCTCGCCCTCGCCCCGGGCCGGCACCGGGTGCGGGCCGGCCGCGGCGAGGAGATCGAGGTGCACCTGGGCCCGGGCGGCGAGGAGAAGCTGGTCCTCGACGGAACGTCGCTCAGGGGAGCGTAGCCACCAGCCGGCGCAGGGCGGCCCGGCCGGGCGGCGCCCACGTCGGCTTGCCGCCCGGACCGCTGTCGTTGCCGATGATGATGCCGCTCAGGGCGCGGGCCATCGCCCAGCCGCGGGCGCGGCGCCAGGTGGCGGGATCGGCGTCGTAGGCCGCGGTGAACCGGCCGATGCTGTCGTCCGGCAGAAGCAGCCACCCCGCGGAGAGGTCGTAGGCCGGGTCGCCCGCGCACAGGTCGCCGAAGTCGACCACGCCGCAGAGGGCGCCGTCGGCGGTGAGGACGTTGGCCGGGTGGAGGTCGGCGTGGATCCACAATGCCGGGCCGGTCCAGGGCGGCGCGGCGAGCGCGTCCTGCCAGACGGCCAGGACGGCGTCCGGGTCGTCGATCAGCCCTCGCTCGCTGGTGTGGGCCACTCCGCGCTCGAAGGCCGCGGCCCGCTCGGCCAGCGGCCCGCCACGGTCGCGGCCGGTGGGCGCGCCGCTGGGGGCGGGCCGGTGGAGTTCGGTCAGGAAGGCGGCCAGGGACGCGGCCCCCCGCGTGACCGGTGCGAGGTCGGCGGGCGTTCCGGAAACCCAGGTCGTGATGATCCACGGCCGGGGGAAAAGCTCGGACGGCCGGCCGAGCCGCTGCGGCACCGGCACCGGCAACGGCAGCCGCGGGGCGAACGTCGGCACCCAGGTGTGCTCGTTGAGCAGCGGCGCGTCCGCGTCGTCGGTCACCCACGGCAGCCGGACGGCAAGGTCGTCGCCGAGCCGCCACAGCTGGTTGGCCCAGCCGCGCGCGCCGAGCCACACCGCCCGGTCGGCGAGGTCGGGGTGCTGCTCGCGCACCAGCTCGTGGACCAGTTCCGCGGTGATCTCCAACATGCCCGTGCACCTTAACCACTCGGCGCCCGGGCGCCCGTCGAAGGCGTGCGGGAAACCATCGGAAAATCCCGTAGGGACCGATGACTTCGCGGCCCGGCGAAGGTCTGTACCGACATGACACTTCCGGAAATCGTTTCGCAGAAGGATTGGCTGGCCGCCCGCAAGGCGCTGTTGACCAGCGAGAAGGAAGCGGTGCGGGCGAAGGACGCGCTGAACACGCGGCGTCGCGAGCTGCCGATGGTGCGGGTCGGGAAGGACTACCGGTTCGAGGGCCCGGACGGCCCGGTCACGCTGCTCGACCTCTTCGACGGCCAGCGCCAGCTGGTGGTGCAGCACTTCATGTTCGACCCGGCCTGGGAGGACGGTTGCAGCAGCTGCACGGCCGCGGTCGACGAACTCTCCGACGGCCTGCTGCGGCACCTGCGTGCCCGCTCCACGACGTACGCCGTGGTGGCGCGAGCCCCGCTCGCCAAGCTGGACGCCTACCGCGCCAAGCGGGGGTGGACCATCCCGTTCTATTCGTCGTTCGGGTCGGACTTCAACTACGACTTCCACGTCAGCCTGAACGCCGAGGTCACGCCGGTGATGTTCAACTACCGCGGCCCGGACGAGCTGCGGGCGGCCGGTCAGGGCTGGGTGCTCGACGAGCCGATGGAGCAGCCCGGCATGAGCTGCTTCCTCCGCGACGGCGACGACGTCTTCCACACCTATTCGACGTTCGCCCGCGGCACCGAGCAGGCCGGCGACTCGTACGGGATCCTCGACATGACCGCCCTCGGGCGTCAGGAGGAGTGGGAGGAGCCCAAGGGCCGGGCCGACACGTCACGCGGCCCGATCCCCGATTTCAGCTGATCGGCCGCTCCGGCCCGGGGGCGGCCGCGCCGGCCGGGCGCCCCGGGGGGGGGGGCGAGGGGGGGGGGGGCAACCCCCCCCACGGGGAGGTGTGGCGGGTGGGCAT